>JBDKLA010000001.1:0-7635 GCA_039795835.1 Actinomycetota bacterium
CCTCAGCCAAAGAGTGAATTGCGTTCTTACCCATCCACGGCCTCGCCGAGTGAGCCTTCACTCCCCTGGCCGAAACAGTGACTCGCATGGTGCCATTGCAACCGCCCTCAATCACGGCAGCGGTTGGCTCGCAGAGCACAGCGAAATCAGCTTTCAAAAGTTCTGGGTGGTTTCGAGAGAGCCGGCCGAGACCGTTGAGCGAAGCGTCAACTTCCTCGTGGTCATAGAACACCCAGGTCACGTCGACGTTTGGATCGGTTAGCTCGCAGGCCAACTTCAACTGAACCGCAACTCCACCCTTCATGTCCACGGTTCCTCGACCCCAGAGCGATGGCTCACCATCCACTTCAACGCGGCTAACCGGAAGATTGTCGGCTACCGGCACAACGTCGATGTGACCGGCGATCACTACCCGCGTAGAGCGTCCTAGTGAAGTCCTGGCAACCAAAGCATCTCCATCGCGCAACACGGTTAGGTGCGATTGCGCACGCAGAACCTGCTCAATGGCATCCGCAAGAGCGCGCTCATCGCCGGAAACCGAAGAAATGTTGCAGATGGCTTCGGTGAGCGCAACCACGTCTCCAGTGGCATCCAGCGGTGTAACAGACATGAAAACGAGCCTACCTTGTAACCTAGACGGGTGACTGAAACGACTTTTGTAACTGGCAAGGCCTGGGGCCACGGGCTTGCAACCATCGCCCAAGACGGCACCGTGCTCGACACCTGGTACCCAAACCCTCAGCTTGGCGACGCCCCTAAGAGCGATGCCCTCTGGGTGGTTCCTAAGGAACTTGACGCACTCGCCCACGAGGACGCCCGTCGCAAGGTCACCGTTCAGGTGGTTCGCACCGAAATCGATCTCGAGCTTCCGGTCACCACAACTGCCGACGCCTACCTACGCCTTCACCTACTCAGCCACCTTCTGGTGAAGCCCAACACCATCAACCTGGACGGCCTAATCCAAGCCCTTCCAATCGTTGCCTTCACCAGCGCCGGTCCGGTTTCCATCGACGAAATCGACACCGTGCGTCCGCAGCTTCAGCGCGCTGGAATTACCATCCACGCCATCGACAAATTTCCGCGCCTTCTCGACTACCTGACCCCGAAGAAGGTTCGCATCGCCGACGCCAGCCGCGTGAGACTCGGTGCTCACCTGGCTCCTGGCACCACGATCATGCACGAAGGTTTCGTGAACTTCAATGCAGGAACTCTGGGAACCGCAATGGTTGAGGGTCGCATTTCTCAGGGCGTCATCGTTGGCGAAGGCTCAGACATCGGCGGTGGCGCCTCAATCATGGGCACCCTTTCCGGCGGCGGCAAACACAAGGTTTCCATCGGCGCCCGAGCACTTCTCGGAGCAAACGCGGGTGTGGGAATCTCGATCGGCGACGACTCCGTGGTCGAGGCTGGCCTCTATGTAACCGCCGGCACCAAGGTGACCATCGTCGATGGTGGCGCCGAACGTTCGGTCAAAGCTGCCGAACTGTCGGGCGTAGCTAACCTACTGTTCCGCCGCAACTCCACCAACGGACGCGTTGAGGTACTACCTCGCAAGGGTGCTGGAATCGTGCTGAACTCAGCACTTCAAAACCTGTAATTACTGAACTATTGCAAGGCCAGTAGACGCGGATGCTGCATCGATTCCTCCAGCATTGGTCACGTTCTTAAATCCCATTGAAGTCATCTGGTCCACGGCAATTCCGGCACGGCGACCTGAGTGACAGTAGACCACGTAAGTTCCAGCAGTATCCAGAGTCATTACTTTGTCCATAAAGTCGCCGGCTTCAACGTCGATGTTGATCGCACCCTGGAGGTGTCCGCTTGCGTATTCATCAGCAGTTCGAACGTCAATCACACTGGTTACCTTTTTCATGTCTAAAGGTTCAGACGCACAGGCGGTAACACCAAAAACCAATCCCAACGCAGTTATTAGTGCCGCTACAGCCTTGAAAAGCTTCTTCACTTGACTTCCTTTCGTATACCCCCTAGGGTATCCATAGAGGGAGAAAAATGCAACTCGAAGCTACGGAACTCAAAGCGGCACGCGATCGACTTATGAGAGCACAGGGGCAGATCCTAGGAATCGTGAAGATGATTGACGAAGGTCGAGACTGCACCGAACTTCTAACCCAACTGAGTGCCGCTTCAACGGCGCTAACCCGTGCGGGATTTAGCATCATCGCCACCGGAATGGCCCACTGCGGCACCGACGAAGAGGGAACCGCCAACCGAGAAGCACTCGAAAAAGCATTTTTGAAGTTGGCATAGCGTGAAGGTAATCATCGTTGGTGGCGTTGCCGCCGGAATGTCGGCTGCGACCAGGCTTCGCAGGCTCCAAGAGCATGCCGACATAACGGTCTACGAGATGGGTGAGAACGTGTCGTACGCGAACTGCGGCCTCCCCTACTTCCTGAGCGGCAAAATCAATGACCGAGAAGCCCTCCTACTTCAAACTCCCGAGTCTCTGCACCGCCGTTTCAACTTGAACGTGCAGGTGAGGCACAAGGTTGTCTCGATTGATACTGCTACAAGAACAGTTACTGTAGAAAATCTCGCAACGAGCAAGACTTTTAGCGACAATTACGACTACTTGGTACTAGCAACCGGAGCCACTCCAAGTAAGCCCGAAATCCATGGCAATGAACTGGCCCTCACTCTTCGGGATGTATCAGATGTGGACCAGATAAAAGAACGCCTCAGCACTTCGAAACTCAAGCGAGCCGTGATCATCGGTGGCGGTTTTATCGGAATCGAAACCGCGGAAAACCTCGTTGAGGCAGGTTTTGAGGTCCACCTGGTGCAGCGAAGCAAACAGTTACTTGGGAACATCGCGCCCGAAATCGTCGAAGTATTCCAGCAGCACCTGGAACGCATTGGAGTGAAACTTCACCTTAACTCAGGCGTTTCAGAAATTACGGCTAATTCAGTCACCATCAAGAATGAAGTCATTGCCACAGATGTTGTAATTTCGGCAGCCGGCGTCAAGCCCGACAACAAGCTCGCTCGCGAAGCAGGACTCAAGCTGGGTCAAACCGGTGGCCTCTGGGTCGACGATCAGCTTCGCACCTCAGACCCTCACATCCTTGCGGCAGGCGATGCCGTTGAAAAATATGATTTCTTTGGCGACGGCGAAGTGCTAATTCCTCTAGCCAATCTGGCCAACCGTCACGGTCGCATGATCGCCGACGTGATAGCCGGCGTTGAAACCAAGGTTCGCCCTAGTATCGGAACGAGCATCATCGGCGCCTTTGGAATGGCCATTGCCTGTACCGGACTGAGCCTAAAAACCAACCTGCCTCATCAAGTGATTCACCTTCACCCGGGCAATCACGCGGGCTATTACCCTGGCGCAAAACGCATGTCGATGGTGGTTTTGTTTGAGCCAGAAACCGGCAAACTACTTGGGGCCCAAGCTGTGGGTGAGGACGGCGTGGACAAGAGAATCGATGTAATCGCAACCGCCATTTTTGCCGGGCTTACCATCGATGACCTCATGGATCTGGAGCTGGCATACTCACCTCAGTACGGGTCAGCCAAAGACCCAGTCAATCTCGCGGGATATGTGGGCAATAATGTCCTGTCAAGGCGCACTCCAACCCTCCAATGGCACGAGCTTGAATCTGAACTCTCTAAGCCAAATACCGTTTTGGTGGATGTTCGTTCTATGGCAGAAAACCAAGCCGGCTCGATCCCCGGCGCCTTGAACATAAGTGTCGATGAACTTCGAAGCCACATCCCCTTGCTTACCGGGAAACGAGTACTTGTCCACTGCCAGGTAGGCCAGCGTGGGCATACCGCTACACAAATACTTCAAGGTCATGGGATTCAAGCCCTGAATCTTGATGGCGGCTACCTGACCTGGCGAGCCGGCCAAGACTACAAAGAAAGAGACAAGTAATGTGTCAAAAAGTAACTTGCCGCAAGTGCGGTAAAGCCACCTGGACTGGCTGTGGGCAACACGTCAACCAGGTGATGAAAGGTATCCCAAAATCGTCCCAGTGCGAAGGGCATCAGAATGATCCAAAGACTCCCGGATTTTTCGCTCGCCTTTTTGGTGCCAAGTAAATAAAAGGAGAGACCATGTGTTCACCAGCAAACTGTAACGAATGCGGAAAAGTGACATGGACTGGCTGCGGCCAGCACATTGAAGAAGCGCTAGCAGGAGTGCCAGAAGATCAGCTCTGTACTTGCTCACACTGAAGCCGTAATTAGGAAAGGCTAATTCGGCACTAGGAAGAAAACCCGAAGTCAACTGAGGCCTTTAGAAACCAGCTCTTCATTGTGACTCCTTTGTCTTGATACCTTCAGGCTACTCCCCTGATAGCGTTGGGGCATGCTGAAGTTTCTGAAACGCTGGGGTATCACCAACCCGTGGGTTTGGGTCTTCGCCCTAACCCTGGCGCTTCAGGTCTTTCGCGGCTCACCAATCGACACCATGATTTTTGGCGCCAGCACGATTCTGATTTGGCTAGATGCCGCTGGGTTCGTGAAGAAGTCACTTCGTGAGCGAGTGAAGCTTTCCAACTCAACGATTCTGATCGGCATGGCCGTTTTGGCCATCGCGCTGACCTTCTTCCCGAGACACAGCTACTTCCACGGCTTCGTGATGATCACCATCCTGCCGGTGGTGCTCTACCTCGTTTGGTATAAAGACCGCGGACCCAAAGAAAAGGCCGACCCGGTAATGAACAAAACCAAGGTCGTCTGGGTTTCGCTTTGCGCACTTCTCTGCATCTGGGAATTCGCAGCCAACATCATGGGTCAGCTTGAAAACAGCCTCTACAGCCACCCAACCATCAGCATCCTGATGGACCCATTCCTCGACTCTCCGTTCGGCCAGGGCACCTTCGTGTTCCTCTGGCTACTGCTCGGGCTCGGGTTTTTGAGAATTTGGGGTCGCAAATGACCGATGCGTTAGTTGTAACTTGTGGATACTTCGTACTCGTTGCAATCGGCGTTGCGATTTGGCTCTTAACCCACTTCAACGTTTTGAAGCTCAGCAAGGTTGGCGTTCTAATGGATCGCATCCTCCATCACCGAACCACACGTATCGCCATCATCCTGGCCTGGTGGTGGGTTGGTTGGCACTTCTTGGTCAACGAAGTTAGGCGCTAAGCACCTTTCAGGTGTTCACCGAAGAAGTTTTCAATTCGCGACCAGGCGTCCGCGGCGTCCTCAGGGTTTGGTTTCGCTCCCATTACCTTTCCTAGGATGAAGCCGAACACCGGGCCACCGGCCTGGTGGGGGTTCATGAACGCGTGACCCGAGTTTGGGTATTCCTTCACGTCGTGGGCGATCTCAAGGTTGGTGAGCACCGTGTTCAGCTTCTCGGTTGCACCCTTCAGCTGGGCATCCTTAGCCCCAAAACTTCCAACGATTGGGCAGGCTCCTCCGAGCGTCGCCTCGAGGTCCTTTGGAAGCATTCCATAGTTCACCGACGCCGCGTCATAACCGCGGTTCGCCAACATCAGCGCGAAGCCGCCACCCATGCAAAAACCGATCACACCGATCTTGTCGGTGACATCACTTCGAGACTGTAGGAATTGCTTGGCGCTCTCAACATCATCGAAAGCCTGACCTTCACCCGAAGTTAGAGCTCGAAAAGTGGCATTCAAACACTTTCGAGCCCCGCCACGGCTAAAGAGATCTGGCATCAAAACCGCGTAGCCAGCCGAGGCCAGCCTTTTGATCTGAGAACGCATTGCGTCATCGATGCCGAAGACTTCGTGAACCATGACCACGGCTGGAAACGGGCCCTTGCCTTCTGGCACTGCGAGCACGCCGTGAAGTTCCGGGGTAATTTGAATGTCTTTAAGGTCCATGCCCTAAGCCTAGACTCAAAGAATGAGCATGCACGGCGGCGGACCTATGAAACGTTTTTCAATGGACCCAGACAAGATTCGCGAGCGAAACGCAGAAGCGCCAAAAATCGAGAACCTTCTCGGACGCATTGCGGACCTTTTCAAGCCACATCGAACCGCACTCATAGGTACGGTCATTCTGGTTCTTATCGGGGCTGGACTTTCCGTGATTCCACCGCTTCTCATCCAAGGCGCCTTCAACGATGGTTTGTTCCCGAAGAGCGGCAAGCCAGATCTCGGTTTGTTGAGCATATTCGTTTTCAGCATGATTGGAATCTGGCTCGTGGCAGCTGGGCTAGGCGTCTGGCAAACCTACTTAACATCAACCGTTGGCAACAAGGTTATGGGTTCGCTTCGAGTGCGCATGTTCGCTCACCTGCAATCTATGGAGCTCGCGTTCTTCACAAAAACTAAGACCGGTGCGATTCAATCCCGCCTGTCGAACGATGTTGGCGGCGTCGCTGGCGTCCTTAGCAATACAATCTCAAGCGTTTTAGGAAGCTCGGTTACCGTTTTGGCGTCGATGGTTGCGATGCTGTTGCTGAGCTGGCAACTAACCGTCGTGGCACTAATCATGCTGCCCCTGATGGTCTTAATGCAGCGCAAAGTTGGTCAGGTTAGAGCCAAGATTGCCAGCAAGACCCAGGAGTCCCTGAGTGAAATGTCCTCCATTACCCAAGAGTCCTTGGGTGTTAGCGGAATTTTGTTGGCAAAAAGTTTCGGTCGCCAAGCGAGCGAGATTTCCCGGTATGAAGGTGAAAACCTAAACCTCATCTCCCTGCAGGTTCGCCAAACCATGAGCGGTCAATCGTTCTTCGCCCTGGTTCAAGTTTTCATGTCATCCATTCCGGCAGTTATCTACCTTTGCGCTGGAGTACTTATTCTTCACGCCGACCCAATTTCAATCGGTACCGTGGTGGCCTTCACAACAGCTCAAGCAAGACTCCTTTTCCCAATGATGAACCTTCTTCAGGTGAGCCTTGACCTCCAAACTTCCCAAGCGCTGTTCGCCCGAATCTTTGAGTACTTCGATCTCAAGCCTGCAATCAAGAACCCCGAAAAACCTTTGGCACTTAAGCCCGAGAAGCTCGGTTCCATCAAGTTCAAGAATGTAACTTTCACCTATCCGGAAGCCGGCGAAAAGGCGAAGCCAACTCTCAAGAAGGTATCTTTCGAAGTGCAACCTGGCCAGTACGTTGCGTTGGTTGGTGCTTCTGGCTCAGGCAAGACCACGATTAGTTACCTCATCCCTAGGTTCTATGACGTAACCAGCGGTTCCGTTGAATTTGCCGGAACTGACGTTCGAAAGCTGAACCAGGAAGATCTCATTCAGCAAATCGGAGTCGTGAACCAGGAAACGTACCTGTTCTACGACACCATTAGAGAAAACCTTGCCTACGCCAAACCGGATGCAACCCAAGAAGAAATTGAGGCTGCTGCCAAAGCCGCAAACATCCATAACGTAATCATGAGTTTCCCCAAAGGATACGAAACCATGGTTGGCGAGCGCGGCTACCGACTTAGTGGCGGAGAAAAGCAACGTATTGCCATCGCCAGAGTGCTTCTCAAAGATCCACCCGTCGTCATCTTGGACGAAGCTACCAGCGCCATGGACACCAACTCTGAGCGAATCGTGCAAGCAACATTGGACGCAGCAACAGCCAACCGAACCACCATTGCTATCGCTCACCGTCTTTCGACCGTTGTGAACGCTGACCAAATTATCGTTTTAGATCACGGTCAAATTGTTGAGCAGGGAACTCACAAAGAATTG
>JBDKLA010000002.1:0-37280 GCA_039795835.1 Actinomycetota bacterium
TGTCACCATCTAGCTCTACTGGGCCAAGAATGAACTTCTGGGTTCGGCTGCGGTCACAGGTAACCAGCGGCTTAGCAGGGTCGTCCACCTGACCCGGTGCGCGGAACTCCTTGGAGCAGTCGAGAGCCTCATACTGAGCCTGAAGTTCGGCACTCACCCAGTTGAGGTCGCTGTTGTCGGTTGGTGCAGCCGTACTGGTAGCGATCGGAGTTGATGCTGGAAGAGTTGGAGTTGGCTTTGGGTTCGCCTTGGTTGCGGGCGGTGTAACCAGCGCAGACGATCCGGCACCGGTGACCAAAACCGGACGGAACTCTAGTTTTGCGCTGGCCTTGATGAGTTCCAGTGTTGACTCGGAAGGCTTACCAGGGATGCTAACAACGATGGCAGCCTCGTTGCCTTCACCCTGAGTAATAATCTGAGCCTCAGAAACACCGGTCGAGTCGATTCGCTGACGAATGACGTCTACCGCTTGCGCCAGAGTTTCGGCCTTTACGGTCTTTCCACCCTGAACGGTTGGCTTAAGGATGATTTGAGTTCCACCCTGGAGGTCTAGAGCCAACTGCGGAACCAGAGTAGCCCCAGGAACCTTGGTATAGGTTGCGCCGGCGATGAGCCCTGCAAAAGCAATAAATAGAACCAATAGCCAAGCTAGACGCTTGCGCGCCCACTTGCCTGCGGATGAACCAGCCATGTGTAAAAACCTACTTCTTAGCAGCAGGCTTCTTAGCCGCTGGCTTCTTTGCTACAGGTGCTACCTCGGTGACAATTGGCTTTGCGTTATCAACAACGCGTAGAACTGCGCCTCGAGCAACTTCAAGGGTGGTGGTTGGTGAGCAAAGGAGTGTCACACGGTCATCGTTGATCGATACAACCTCGCCGTAGATTCCACTGGTGAGCATTACCTTTGCACCAACAACAACCTTGCTGGCGAGTTCGGCAGCCTGAGCCTTACGCTTTCGCCCACTCATGTACATGAAGCCTCCGAGAAGAACGACCATACCTATCATGATTAGTTCTTGTTGACTCACTGTGAAACCTCTACTTTGCGTAAAAAATGCGCCTAACTAGCGCCTAGGAAGATTATAGGTCAAGCAGGGTAACCGCACCGTGCGAACCCAGGTCTTTTCCGAGATGCTTGTAGGCGGCAGCCGTAGCTTCCCTACCTCGCGGGGTTCTCACAATCATTCCACTTCGAACCAAATATGGTTCAACCACAGACTCGATGGTTTCCGCCTCTTCGCCAAGAGCAACCGCCAAAGTCGACAAACCTACCGCCTTGTGCGCGTATCGACCGGTGAGCAGATCCAAAAATTGGATGTCAATTCGATCTAGACCAAGCTCGTCAACTTCAAAAATAGATAACGCCTCGCGTGCGATTTCAACATCAACCAGTTCATGATTGTGAACCAGTGCGTAGTCACGAACGCGTCGGAGTAGACGGTTGGCAATTCTCGGAGTACCTCGGGAACGACGGGCAATCTCCCCTAACGCCTGCTCATCATGCCGGACGCCGAGGTGTACCGCGCTTCGACGGACAACCTCGTGAAGCTCTTCGGCGTCGTAAAACTCTAGGTGACCTGTGAATCCAAAACGGTCTCGCAGCGGAGTCGGCAGCATGCCAGAACGGGTGGTTGCACCGATCAGGGTGAAAGGTGAGAGTTCAAGAGGAATCGAATTGGCGCCGACACCCTTACCGACCATCACATCGACACGATAATCCTCCATCGCAAGATAGAGCATTTCTTCAGCTGAGCGCGACATTCGGTGAATTTCGTCGATAAACAGAATTTCACCAGGAACCAGCGAACTGAGAATTGCCGCGAGATCTCCAGCGTGCTGAATGGTAGGTCCGGAAGTAAGCCGAATCGGGTGGCCCGTTTCGTTGGACACGATCAGCGCGAGTGTCGTCTTACCCAAGCCTGGCGGCCCAACGAGGAGAATGTGGTCAGCGTTGGTGCCACGAAGTTTCGCAGACTCTAGCACCAACTCGAGTTGCTTACGAACAGCCTGCTGACCCACGAACTGCTCAAGATTTGCCGGTCTTACCGCAGCCTCGAAAGCTAATTCGTTTTCGTTTGGCTCGGCGTCCAAGATTTCTGTGGTCACTTCTTGGCCAAACTTTGAAGCGCTAGGCGAAGAATGGATTCATTTGAACCGTTAGGCTCGGCCAACCGAACCTTTTTGATGGTGTCTTCGGCAAGTTTCGTCTGGTAACCAAGTCCAACCAGAGCCGAAACCAAATCGGCATCGCCTGATTTTGGTTTTGAGGTTCCCGAACCGCCCAGCTTTCCAGCCAAGGTAACCACGAGCAGCTTGGCGGTCTTGGGGCCGATTCCGCTGACGGATTTGAATGCCGAGTCATCCTCTGAAGCAACTGCGTCACGAAGGGCATCGACTCCTAGCTGATGAATGATGCTCATCGCTGACTTCGGACCTACACCTGTAACTGATCGCAGAAGGTCGAAGGTTTCTAACTCATCCCGCGAAGCAAAGCCGTAAATAGTGAAGGCATCTTCACGAACCACAAAAGCAGTGACGACCGAAAGCTCCTGACCGACGTGAACCGAGAGCGCCAAACCTGGCGTAACTTGCACAAGATACCCAACGCCGGAAACGTCCAGCACCACAGAATTCAAAGTTGAACTCTGCACCGTACCTTTGAGGGATGCAATCACCACTAAATGCTAACTAGGGCTTTGGCTTTCGCTTGGCAACTCGCTCTGCGTTCAGCCAAGCCTCCTGTGCTCGAGTCTTGGAACCAGAAGAGTTACTCAAGACTGAAGTCCCTTTCCATGCCGCGCAGATTGCGATCGCAAGTGCGTCTGCGGAGTCGGCGGGCTTCGGGATTTCGGTAAGACCCAAAATCTTGGTCACTGCCAAACCAATCTGCGGTTTTTGAGCGCGACCAGAGCCGGTAACCGCCGCCTTAACCTCACTCGGGGTGTGCATCTGCACCGGAATTCCATGCTTTTTCGCAAGATACATCACGACACCGGAAATCTGAGCGACGCCCATAACAGACCGCACATTGGCCTGGGAAAAGACTCGCTCGATGGCGATAGCGGCCGGCTTGTGTTTAATGATCAATGCCTCTACCCCATCGGCCACTTCCAGCAAGCGGGAGCTGAGTTCCTGGCTAGGTGCCGTCCGAAGAGTATCGACGGTTAGCATCTGAACTTTTCTAGTGGACGATGCGTCAATTACCGCAACGCCACAGCGTGTGAGTCCCGGGTCGACCCCAAGAATCACT
The DNA here is from genome assembly GCA_039795835.1 of Actinomycetota bacterium. Taxonomy (GTDB): domain Bacteria; phylum Actinomycetota; class Actinomycetes; order Actinomycetales; family Microbacteriaceae; genus Rhodoluna. The sequence goes on from JBDKLA010000002.1 coordinate 3,251, forward strand.
CGGGACATTAGTCCTGCTCGATCTCTGCCAAAACTTCTGGGGACATGTCGAAGTTCGTGTAGACGTTCTGCACGTCGTCTAGGTCTTCAAGCGCGTCGATTAGACCAATGACCTTTCGAGCGGTTGGTGCATCTACCTGAACGTGCATTGAAGGAACGAACTCAACGTCGGCAGCTTCATAGTCGATGTTGGCGGCCTGGAGGGCAGTTCTTACAGCAACCATGTCGGATGGGTCGGTGGTGACAACCAATACTTCGCCGCGGTCTTCAACGTCTTCGATTCCAGCATCAAGTGCTGCACCTAGGACACTGTCTTCGGTTGCAGTTTCAGACTTGTTCACCGTGATTACACCCTTGCGGCTGAACATGAAGTTCACCGAACCGATGTCTGCCATGGTGCCGCCGTTACGAGTGACACCAAGTCGTACCTCGGCAGCTGCGCGGTTTTTGTTGTCGGTTAGACACTCGATAAGAATGGCGATTCCATTTGGGCCATAGGCCTCGTACATGATCGTGGTGTACTCAACGGCATCGGCACCGACACCTGAGCCACGCTTGATGGCACGCTCGATGTTGTCGTTGGGTAGCGAAGATTTTCTACCCTTTTGAATTGCATCGTAAAGGGTTGGGTTTCCGTCGATGTCGGGACCACCTAAGCGCGCTGCTACTTCGATGTTCTTGATTAGCTTTGCGAAAAGCTTGGCGCGACGGCCGTCGATGACTGCCTTTTTGTGCTTAGTTGTAGCCCATTTGGAGTGGCCGGACATGATTCTCCCGATAATGCTTTTGGTTTATTAGAAGTCTAATTGTTTAGGCACGAACAAGTGCGTCATAGAAGTAGCTGTGAATTCGGTCTTCCCCGGTGACCTCAGGGTGGAAGCTAATGCCGAGTCGGTTTCCCTGGACAACACCAACTACTCTGCCATCTTCGAGACTGGCCACAACCTGTGCACGTGGTCCAACCTGAGTAATCAGTGGCGCCCGAATAAAGGCTGCGTGAACATGTCCGGGGATACCCGTGAACGGAAGATCGACCTCAAAAGAGTCAAGCTGGTTTCCAAATGCGTTTCTTTGAACCACGACATCGAGACCGCCGAAGGTCTCCTGCCCCTCAATTCCATCTGTGATGCTGTCGGCAAGCATAATGAGGCCGGCACAGGTACCAAAGACCGGGAGACCACCCTGGATTGCCTCAGAAATCGGATTAAACATTTCGAAAATTCTGGCTAGTTTCCCGATTGTGGTCGATTCACCGCCCGGGATTACCAAACCTGCGACCGCATCCAACTCACTTCTCCGCTTTACCGAGATTGCCGGAATTCCGAGACGGTCGAAAGCCTGCAGGTGCTCGCGAAAGTCACCCTGCAGGCTTAGGACGCCTAGAGGTTTGGTCACTACCAGCCGCGCTCAGCCAAACGGTGAGGAGCAGGTAGATCAGAAACGTTGATACCGACCATTGCTTCGCCCAAGCCACGGCTCACTTCTGCGAGAACGGCTGGGTCGTTGTAGAAGGTTGTTGCCTTGACAATGGCCTTGGCGCGGGCCGAAGGATTGCCCGATTTGAAGATTCCTGAACCAACGAAGACACCGTCGGCACCCATCTGCATCATCAGAGCGGCATCGGCTGGAGTTGCAACTCCACCTGCAACGAACATTACAACTGGAAGTTTTCCGGTCTTGGCAACCTCGTGAACCAACTGGTACGGAGCCTGCAGTTCCTTGGCGGCAACATACAGTTCGTCGTCAGACTTGGCAGTTAGTGCTCGAATTTCGCCAGAGATGGTGCGAATGTGCTTCATAGCCTCGGAAACGTCTCCGGTACCGGCTTCGCCCTTCGAGCGGATCATCGCTGCACCCTCAGTGATGCGTCGCAGTGCCTCACCCAGGTTGGTTGCGCCACAGACGAACGGAACATTGAAGTTCCACTTGTCGATGTGGTTTACGTAGTCGGCTGGGCTTAGGACCTCAGATTCGTCGATGTAGTCAACACCTAGCGATTCAAGGATCTGAGCTTCGACGAAGTGACCGATACGAGCCTTGGCCATTACCGGAATCGAAACAGCCTCAATGATTCCATCGATCATGTCTGGGTCAGACATGCGAGATACGCCGCCCTGAGCACGGATGTCTGCAGGTACACGCTCGAGGGCCATTACGGCAACCGCTCCGGCGTCCTCAGCAATTTTCGCTTGCTCTGGGGTTACAACGTCCATGATTACGCCACCCTTGAGCATCTCGGCTAGGCCGCGCTTTACTAGTGGGGTTCCAACTTCTGGCTTTGAAAATTCGCTCATGTTTACAAGTCTAAACAACGAACCGAGCTCGAAGAGAAAGAATTCGAAACAGTTACTGCCAACCGGCCGCTAATTCCTCTCGCACCTGACTCAGAAGCTTCGGTAAAGCCTTGGTTTCGGCAATGATCGGGAAGAAATTGGCGTCATTTCTCCACCTTGGAACGATGTGCTGGTGCAGGTGTCCCGCGATTCCAGCGCCTGCTACCTCACCCTGGTTCATTCCGATGTTGAAGCCGTGCGCCTTGGAAACCCTAGTGAGAACCTCCATCGCCCTTTGCGTGAGAGCCCCAATTTCGGCGACCTCTTCCGGCGTTGCCAAATCGTAGGTTGGGATGTGGCGGTAAGGGCAGACCAGAAGGTGCCCGGAGTTATAAGGAAATAAGTTCAAGAGAACGTAGGACGTCTTTCCACGGAAGACAATCAGCGACTGTTCGTTAGACAAACTTGGCCCGATACAGAATGGACACTGATCTTCTGATGGCTGTTGCCCGTGCTGAATGTAGACCAAGCGATGAGGCGTCCAGAGCCTCTGAAACGCGTCTGGAACTGCCGCAAAATCGGCTGAATGTTCCAAACGCTCTTCAGTCATTAGACCTGTTCCTTGTTTGCAATCGCCGAAAGGATTCGTTCGATCGCCTGCGCTACTGGCACGCCGTTTTCCTGCGAACCATCGCGGAAGCGGAAGCTGACTGCACCATTAGCGCGGTCCTCTTCACCAGCGATCAGCATGAACGGAACGCGGTCCTTGGTGTGGTTTCGAATCTTCTTTTGCATGCGGTCGTCCGAGTCGTCCACGAGAACACGAACACCGTTCTTGCGAAGGTCAGCAGCGATCCCGTGCAGGTATTCGCTGTATTCGTCAGCGATTGGAATACCGGCAACCTGAACCGGAGCCAACCAAGGTGGGAAGTGCCCTGCGTAGTGCTCAGTCAGCACACCGAAGAATCGCTCAATTGAACCGAATAAGGCTCGGTGAATCATTACCGGACGCTTTAGAGTTCCGTCGGCAGCCGCGTATTCAAGGTCGAAACGCTCTGGAAGGTTGAAGTCCAGCTGAATGGTCGACATCTGCCAGGTTCGCCCGATGGCATCACGAGCCTGAACCGAAATCTTAGGACCGTAGAATGCGGCGCCTCCAGGATCGGGAACCAGTTCAAGACCGGTTGAGGCAGCAACACGGGACAGAGTTCCAGTCGCACGCTCCCAAATCTCGTCGGAGCCAACGAACTTAGGGTTTCCTTCTTCGCGAGTCGAGAGCTCAAGGTAGAAGTCGGTCAAACCATAATCGCGTAGCAAACCAAGTACGAATCCGATGACATCGGTAAGCTCCTGCTCCATATTTTCCTGCGTGACGAACAGGTGAGCGTCGTCCTGGGTTAGGCCTCGAACTCGAGTAAGTCCGTGAACGACACCACTCTTCTCGTAACGGTAAACGGTTCCAAACTCGAACATGCGAAGCGGAAGATCACGGTAAGAACGCGACTGAGACTTGTAGACCAAGATATGGAACGGGCAGTTCATAGGCTTCAGGTAGTAGTCCTGACCCTGTTTGCGAACCACGCCGTCTTCATCTATTTCCTCGTCAAGCTTCATCGGAGGGAACATGCCGTCCGCGTACCAGGCCAGGTGGCCCGAGGTCTCGAACAGGTTCGACTTAGTGATGTGTGGTGAATATACGAAGTCGTAGCCGTTTTCTTCGTGACGCTTGCGGCTGTAGTCCTCCATCACACGTCGGATAATTCCGCCCTTTGGATGGAAGACAGCGAGGCCCGATCCAATTTCATCTGGGAACGAAAACAGGTCGAGTTCCGCACCGATTCGGCGGTGGTCACGCTTCGCTGCCTCTTCGAGACGTTCAAGGTGAGCCTTCAATTCATCCTTGGATGGCCAAGCGGTTCCGTAGACGCGTTGCAACTGCTTGTTAGCCTCGTTACCGCGCCAGTAAGCAGCAGCCGAGCGCATGAGTGAATAAGCATTCCCGATCATTCGGGTGTTCGGCAGGTGCGGACCTCGGCAGAGATCCTTCCAAACTGTCTCACCAGACTGAGGATTGATGTTGTCGTAAATCGTGAGTTCACCGGCACCAACCTCGGCAGCGCCATCGCCAACGGCATCGGAACCTTTGAGACCAATAAGTTCTAGTTTGTATGGCTCATTGGCAAGTTCAAGTCGAGCATCAGCATCGTTGGTTACACGACGAACGAACCGCTGACCGGCACGGATGATTCGGTCCATCTCTTTTTCAAGCTTGCGTAAGTCTTCCGGAGTGAATGGCTCGGCAACGTCAAAGTCGTAGTAGAAGCCATCTTTGATCGGAGGGCCGATGCCAAGCTTCGCCTCAGGATTGATGTTCTGAACGGCCTGGGCTAATACGTGCGCCGCCGAGTGACGAAGAATATTTAGACCGTCTGGCGAAGAGATCTCAACGCCTTCGACCGAATCCCCTTCTCGAACCGAATAGGCAAGGTCTTTTAGTTCGCCATTGACGCGAAGCGCCACAACGCTCTTGGATTCGAAAAGGTTGAAACCAGTAGTGTCGCTCGATACTTCGCGAGCCACACCGTCAACCGTTATCTTCAAATCACTCATTCGACCATTCTAACGATTGAGTAATTAGGCGTGCCTTAGTAGCCAAACAAGTCTTTCTAGGGTTTTATGAACCTATGGCAAAAACCCAGCACGAAATCGACAACGAAGTAATCGCATCCGAAGAGTTCCAGAAGGGCTCGATGGCCCACAAGCTCAACTGGCTACGTGCCGGAGTGCTTGGTGCTAACGACGGTATCGTCTCAACTGCCGGACTGATCTTTGGTGTTGCCGGTGCTGGTGCCGACCAGCAAGCCATCTTCATCGCTGGTGTAGCAGCACTTGTTGCGGGTTCAATCTCGATGGCCGGTGGTGAATACACATCCGTCAGCGCCCAACGCGACTCCGAGCTAGCTGCCATTGCCAAAGAGAAGAAGGAACTCAAAGAAAACCCTGAGGCCGAACTTCGCGAACTAGCTTGGTATTACGAACAGAAGGGTATGAGCCCGAATCTAGCCAAGCAGGTAGCAGAAGAACTCAGTGCCAAGGACGCACTGAAGGCGCACGCAGAAGCCGAACTGGGAATCTCCCACGACGAACACGTCAGCCCTACCGCTGCAGCCATATCTTCATTCATTGCATTTGCTGCCGGATCACTTCTGCCGCTGCTAACGGCCACTGCTACCCCATGGCTAGACCTCGAGATTCCATTCACAATTGCTGCTGTGGTGCTCAGCCTCGCGCTAACCGGCTTCGTTGCAGCAAAAATCGGTGGAGCAAAGCCAATGCGCGCCGTAGTTCGAAACGTCGTAGTCTCACTCCTAACCATGGGTGTCACCTACGGAATTGGAATGTTGGTTGGCGGAGGCATCAGGGGCTAACCGATAAACTGAAGTACGTGACCGCAACTAAAAAATACGACGTCGTACTAATCGGTGGAGGCATCATGAGTGCCACCCTGGGCACTCTCCTCAAAGAGCTTTCTCCAAAGCTAGAAATTGCCCTATTCGAAAGACTCGATGAGGTCGCTCTAGAAAGCTCAAACCCTTGGAACAATGCCGGCACCGGTCACGCCGCCCTCTGCGAGCTGAACTACATGCCCAACCCCAAGGATCCTTCCAAGGCAATCCAAATCAACGAGCAGTTCCAGCTCTCCCGCCAACTCTGGGCCTACCTGGTCGACAAGAAAATCCTCGGCGACCCAAAGACTTTCATCAACTCAACCCCTCACATGACCTACGTTCAGGGCGATAAAGACGTTGCCTATCTTCAGGCTCGCTACGAGACCCTGAAGAACGAACCGCTGTTCGAGGGCATCGAGTTCTCAACCGATCACAAGCAGATCGCCAAGTGGACTCCCCTGCTCATCGACGGTCGAAACCCGAACCAAAAGATCGCCGCAACTCGAATTGAATCCGGAACCGACGTTGACTTCGGTTCGATCACTCGACAGCTCATCAACCACCTAAAGTCATCAGGCGTTGAGATCCACACCTCCAACGAAGTGAAGTCACTCAAGCGAAGCAACAACGGTTGGACTCTGAAACACCAGGTAGGCATTGCCGAAGCCAAGTTCGTTTTCGTTGGCGCCGGTGGTTGGGCACTAAAGATGCTCCAGAAATCTGGTATCCCAGAAGCTAAAGGCTATGGCACCTTCCCTGTCTCGGGAGCATTCCTAAAGACCACCAACCCCGAGGTCGTAAAGCAGCACCAGGCGAAGGTTTACAGTCAAGCTGCCGTTGGAGCCCCACCAATGTCGGTTCCTCACCTCGACACTCGCGTTGTCGATGGCAAACCAAGCCTCCTATTCGGCCCATACGCCGGCCTAAACTTCAAGTTCCTCAAGTTCGGTTCCATCTTCGACTTACCTCTATCGGTGAGACTGGGGAACATCATCCCCTACCTATCCGTAGCGGTTAGCAACCTTGGCCTAATCAAATACCTAGTCACCGAAGTAACAAAGACACAGAAAAAGAAGTTCGAATCACTCCAAGACTTCGTTCCAAACGCAGACCCTAAAGACTGGGAACTAATCGTTGCCGGCCAACGCGCACAGGTAATCAAGAAGGACGCCAAGAAGGGCGGTGTCCTTCAGTTTGGTACCGAGGTGGTCTCTTCAGCAGATGGCAGCATCGCGGGCCTGCTAGGAGCTTCACCAGGCGCATCTACAGCGGTTCACATCATGCTCGACGTACTCAAGAAGGGCTTCCCAAACGAGTTCAAGTCGTGGGAAAAAGATCTGAAGAAGATGATTCCTTCTTACGATACCGAGCTAAACAAGGACGCAAAGAAGGCCAAGGCCTCGCTGCAGTCCACCGCTAAGGCCCTCAAGCTAAAAGCCTAAAAAGATGGCCTCTGAAATATACAGAGGCCGTCTTTTCTTATGCTGAACTATTTCTTTGTGTTCTCAGCAACAATCACAAGAGCAATTGAGCTCTCAAAAGCCACACGAAGCAAGACAATCGAGATGAACCAGGCAACAGGAACTGCGACAAGTGCGAGCAAAGCAATTAACGGAAAGTTTCCTTGGAAGATCTGTACCAAAGCCGCTAGAAACACAAATGCAGAAGCCAAAGACACCAAGACTACGACGATGGCGTAAACGGCACCCAAAATTTTACGAGTAACAAGCTTCTCAAATTTAAAATCGAAAAGTTCTTTTAGCATTTTCCCCTAATTGGATTATTGATTTTCATGAAATGCATTTAGTTCAAAACGCACCATCAACACTCTATGGGGTCTAGACGACAAAGGAATGATGTTACTTAGTATTTTCTTTGGAAATTTGGTGGTCGTAACTGGGATCGAACCAGTGACCCCTTCCATGTCAAGGAAGTGCGCTACCGCTGCGCCATACGACCGGGTCTTGTTACTTTGAGGTGGAGACGGGATTTGAACCCGTGGTTTTACAGCTTTGCAGGCTGCTGCTTTGGGCCGCTCAGCCACTCCACCGTGCTACAGCACTGCTGCGAGCGGATGACGAGATTCGAACTCGCGACCCCAACCTTGGCAAGGTTGTGCTCTACCAACTGAGCCACATCCGCATGTTGTATCGAAATACAACTTGAAAATGCTAACCCATTCTCTGGGGTTTTGCAACCACCAGAGAGCTGGGTTAGCGCTTTAGATACCAGCGAGGGTCAGACTCCGAATAGGCTGCCTCGCCGTGAACTACTAGGTCAACACCGGCGATTTCGTCGGTGCTTTTCACTCGGAAACCGATGGTTTTCTGGATGATCCAGCCGAGTGCATAGCTGATTAGGAAGGCGTAGAGGCCCACAACAACGACACCGATCGCCTGCTTTCCGAGCTGCGAGAAGTCACCGGTTTGGAAGACTCCAACGTACTTTCCGCCAACCTGGCCAACCAGGCCGATAAACAGCGTTCCGATGATTCCACCGACGAGGTGAATACCCACGACGTCAAGTGAGTCATCGTAGCCGAGAAGGAACTTCCATTCGATTGCCCAACCACAGAAAGCACCGACGATAATTCCGAGAACTAGTGCCCAGACAGGGCTTAGGAAGCCACAGGAAGGAGTAATCGCAACCATACCGGCAACCGCTCCAGACGCAGCACCGACGGCGGTTGGCTTGCCATGAGCGAGACGCTCGTAGACCGACCAGGCGATAAGGCCGCCAACACCGGCTGCGAGAGTGTTTACGAACGCTAGAGACGCTGTGCCATCGGCTGCCAATTCGCTACCCGCGTTGAAGCCGAACCAGCCGAACCAGAGAATTCCAGCACCAATCAGGGTTAGCGGAACGTTGTGGGGTGCGTGCATACCCTTACGGAAACCGAAACGCTTTCCGAGAACGAGCGCGAGGGCCAACGCTGACGCTCCCGAGGCGATCTCAACGACCGTTCCACCGGCAAAGTCGAGCAGGCCGACGTCCTTGACTAGCCAACCGCCCTCGGTAATCACGCCGTTCTGGACTTTGAAGTTGAAGACCCAGCCAGCCGCTGGGAAGTAAACGATGGTGGCCCAGAGAGCGGCGAACAGCATCCACGAACCGAACTTTGCGCGGTCGGCGATTGCTCCGGAAATGAGAGCAACAGTGATGATGGCAAAGGTTCCCTGGAAGCCTGCGAAGGCGAGGTCAACGCCGTCCGAAGTGTTGTGAACCGCGACTAGTTGCGTGAGGCCGATTTGATCAAGACTGATGCCAATAACACCGGGGATTCCGTGGAAAGAGGCGTCATTTGGGCGAGCAAAGGAAATCGCGTAACCGTAGAGCATCCAGAGCATGCCAATGAGACCGAGAGAGCCGAAACTCATCATCATCATCGACACCACAGACGACGCGCGAACCAATCCCCCGTAGAAGAAAGCCAACCCCGGTGTCATAAAGAGCACTAGGGCGCCGCAGAAGATGAGGAACATTGTTGTGTCGCTCATTCACTTTTCCTTTCTCGCACCAAGCGGAGGAGCCGAAATCGACTCCTCCGCAAGGTGGTACTTCTATTTAGTTTTAGCCTCGATCAGCACCGAAAGCGTAGGCCTCTTCACCGTGAACAACGGTGTCGATACCGGCGATTTCGTCCTCAGCCTTTACTCGGAAACCAATGGTCTTTTCGATTGCGAAGCCGATGATTAGCGAAAGAGTGAAGCTGTAGAAGAGTACCGAGAAGGCACCGATGGCCTGGGCAGCGAGCTGGTCCCACTTACCGCTGTCTAGAAGGCCAACGCCAGTTCCGAAGAAACCGATGAACAAGGTACCAACGATTCCACCCACTAGGTGAATACCAACAACGTCTAGCGAGTCGTCGAAACCGAAGGCGAACTTGAGGTCAACTGCGAGTGCACAGAGCACACCGGCTAGAACACCTAGAACCATCGCCCATAGTGGGGTGAGTGAAGCACAGGCTGGGGTAATTGCAACCAAACCTGCAACAGCACCGGAAGCAGCACCAATCGAAGTGGCCTTACCGTGCTTAATCTTCTCGATAAGGATCCAACCGAGCATCGCGGCAGCGGGTGCTGCCATGGTGTTGATGAATGCTAGCGATGCAACGCCATCAGCGGCAACTTCCGAGCCGGCGTTGAAGCCGAACCAACCGAACCAAAGCAGTGCGGTTCCAAGAAGGGTCAGCGGCACATTGTGAGGCTGCATGATTCCCTTTGAGAATCCGAAGCGCTTGCCGAGAACGATGGCTAGAGCAAGACCTGCGGCACCGGCGTTGATGTGAACTGCAGTTCCACCGGCGAAGTCAATTGCACCCACGTTGTTTACGATCCAACCACCGTCGGTAACTTTTCCATCCTTGAGGGTGAAGTTGAATACCCAGTTGGCTACTGGGAAGTAAACCAAGGTTGCCCAGATACCGGCGAAAACCATCCACGCACCGAACTTTGCGCGGTCAGCGATAGCACCCGAAATTAGAGCAACGGTGATGATTGCAAAGGTTGCCTGGAATGCAACGAATGCAAGTGATGGGTAGGTTCCGGTTGGAGCCAAAGCATCTTGAACCTGCGCTCCAAGACCGATGAAGCTGGTGTCAATTCCGAAGACGCCGTCCCAGCCGTAGAAAGTTTTTGATCCGCCGTTTGCAAATGCGATTGCGTAGCCGTAGAGCACCCAAAGAACGCCAATCAAACCGAGCGAGCCGAAGCTGAGCATCATCATGCTCACTACCGACTTGGCCTTCACCATACCGCCGTAGAAGAACGCTAGTCCCGGCGTCATAAGTAGCACCAAAGCGGCACTAATCAGCACGAATGCTGTGTTTCCCTGATCCATTTGTTTACCTCTCTCCTTGAAAACAAATGCACACAGCGTTGGGTGCATGGGTCAAGTTAATCGAAGAAAGATTTCGAAATATGGTTCAAAAATGTTTCGTGTTTGTAAACACTTTTAGGAACTGAGTGCGCCGAGGCGTGAGATGGCACGTAGATATTTCTTGCGGTAGCCACCCTCTAGGAAGTTGGCTGGGAAGATATCGGTCAACGGAATGCCTGTTCCACGAATCTTGATCTGAAGTTCGTAAGCGCGGTCGACCAGGCTCACAAACCGAAGTGCATCGTTTTGGTCGGTTAGTGCGTTAACCCCAATCAGAGCAAGTTGTTCGTCTTCCCCGAGAAGCTTGCCGTAGAGCGCCGGGTGAACGGTTCCGAGCTTCTTGAGAAGTTTGCCGAAATCCGCAACCGCAGTTTTCTTGGTTACCCAAGTCTTTAGTTCATCCAACGAGTAAGAGACTCCAACCGAATTGACTGGGCGGTGACGGTAGTCTTCACCATCCACCCTGAGCATCAGGAATTTCTTACCGATACCTAAGATTTCACGTTGGAAGTCGGCCGCTGCGAATCTTCCCTCCCCCAGCGCATTAGGTGGGGTATTGGAGGTTGCTGTGAATCGCGTTCCACCCTCCGAGAGCTCATTCAACAGGCGGGACATGATCATCGTGTTACCTGGATCATCGAGTTCAAATTCGTCGATGGCGATGAAATCAAACTTACTGAGAGTTTCCAGGGCAGTAGCGAAGCCGAGAGCTCCAACGAGACTGGTGTAAGCCATGAAACTGCCGAAGAGTTTTGATCCTTGGAAGGAGTGATACATGGCCGCGAGTAGGTGCGTTTTCCCGACACCAAAGCCGCCGTCTAGGTATAGACCAGGTGCTGTGATCGTTGATTTCTTGGCGAAAAGTCCACGCTTCGTTGCACCAACGAATTCGGCCGCTTTGTCGCGTGCTTCGGTCTGTGATTGGAAGTTTGGGTCCGGTCGGTAGTTTTCGAAACTCGAGTGTTCAAACTCTCTCGGAGGAAAAAGTTCGCTGATTAGTTCACTCGGCACAATTTCCGGTGTGCGGGCACAAATATCGTCACCGTTTAGTAGTTCTGTGACCAATTATGACCATGCCATTTCGAATAAATCGGGAATCAATTAACCTTGTATCAGGACTCAATCAGCCTAACGAACAGAAAGCAACAAATGACTCTTCCGCTAGATTCGAACGAAAAGTTTTCCTCCTACGCGCACCCAGAGGTTTTGGTTTCTACCGAGTGGCTGGAAGCCAATCTGGGCACTCCTGGTTTGGTAATCGTTGAGTCAGATGAAGACGTATTGCTCTATGACGTTTCGCACATCCCAGGCGCTGTAAGAATCGACTGGCACACCGACCTAAACCAGCCAGTCGTTCGCGACTACCTGCAGGGTCCAGAATTTGCAGAGCTCGCTAAGCGTTCCGGAATCAAGCGTGACAGCACGGTTGTAATCTACGGAGACGCCAGCAACTGGTGGGCTTCATACGCACTCTGGGTATTCAAGCTTTTCGGTCACGAGGATGTTCGTCTACTCGATGGCGGTCGTGAAAAGTGGATCGCCGAAGGTCGCCCGGTAACCAAGGAAGCTAATGAAGTAACTCCTAGCGACTACCCAGTGATTGACCGCGATGATGTTACCGATCGCGCATTCCGCGACCAGGTTCTAGCGCACATTGGAAACCCAATGGTGGACGTTCGCTCCCCTCAGGAATACAACGGTGAGCGCACTCACATGCCTAACTACCCGCAGGAAGGCGCACTTCGTGCTGGACACATTCCAGGAGCTCAATCGGTTCCGTGGGCTCGAGCAGCCAACGAAGACAAGACTTTCAAAACCCGTGCCGAGCTTGAAGCGATTTACCTTGGCGAGAAGGGTCTAGATCCAAACGACGATGTAATCGCATACTGCCGAATCGGTGAGCGCTCAAGCCACACCTGGTTCGTCCTCAAGTACTTGCTCGGTTTCAGCAAGGTTAGAAACTACGACGGCTCCTGGACGGAGTGGGGCAGCCTCGTTGGCGCTCCAATCGTCCTCGGAGATGAACCAGGCGTATTCTCTAAGTAATGACCTCAATCGAACAAGCTCTGACCGATCTCGGTTCGGAGTTTGGCGAACTCGGCGTAAAAGACCGTTTGACGCTTCTACTTGAAATCGCTGGCGAGTTACCGCCACTACCTTCAAGGTATACGGATCACCCGGATCTTCTAGAACGCGTTGAGGAGTGCCAGTCGCCGGTGTTCCTTTTCGTAGAGGTGAACCAAGGAGTCGTTGAAATCTTCCTTACCGCACCGGAGGAAGCGCCTACCACTCGTGGTTTCGCTAGCATCCTTCACCAACTTCTAAACGGCCACACCGTGGACGAAGTGTTGAATGCGCCAGAAGACATTCCAGATCGGCTTCACCTTCAAGAGGCGGTTTCACTCCTACGCATAAATGGCCTTCGAGGCATGTTGAACCGAATCAAACGTCAGGTTCGCGAAAAGTCGTAATGGAAAGTTGGCTGGATTCCTACACCGACTTAGACGGCGTGCGTCTGAACATGGTGGTTAGTGGTACTGGCGGATTCGTGGATGAAACAGGATCCAGCCGCGGAATCTCTAATGAACTCGATCGAAAACTTATCGGTCATTTGCGCAGGCGTTCGGATGTTGTTGTCACCGGTGGAAATACCGCCAGGGTTGAGCAATATCGAGTTCCCTCGCACTGCGCTCTTGCCGTAATTTCAAACAGTTTCACCATAGATGACGATAATTTCATCTCTCTGGACTCCCCCGAGACCGCAATAGCTAAGCTTCGAGAGCTGGGATTTTCTCGCATTCTTCTCGAGACTGGTCCGTCACTCTCCAAATTCTTCTTGGAGCGAGGGGATGTTGACGAATTTTGTCTCACGGTTACCAGCGGAGACCGAGCTCTCGCAGCAAAAACCGTGGCAGCTCTGAATTCCAACTTCCATCTCTTTGACGCGACCGAAATCGAATCGACGCTGTTCACGAGATGGCGGCGTGGCAACGAATAGCAGCGACTAATAACCAATATTCTTGATTAGTGCTTGACCTAGAGATCGATGACAAAGCGAACGCGGAATTTCGCTTAGCTGCCAACTCGCTGGCTTCGGCCAACATCCGCAGCGAAGTGATCATCGACCAAATCGATGCACCTTCAAACCTTTCGCGCCATGCCATCGCTTTTGCCTGCGATGTTAAGGCTGTTGAGGGTGACTCATCAATTTTCCGCGGAACCGGTCGATTCATCTTGCTCTGGGACGACGCCCCGCAAGAATCCTGGACGAATAATTACCGCGTAATTCTTTACGCAAAGTCACCCCTGGAAACAGACATCGGATTCGACGACGACTCAGCCGAGATCGCCTGGGCATGGCTAATGACTTCCCTTGAACAGCACGGAGCAACCGTTGAGGTAGCCGGTGGTACCACCACTCGCGTGCTCTCGGTAGGTCACGGTACTCTCGCAGCACAGTCTCACCATGCAGAACTCGAACTTCGCGCCAGCTGGTGTCCTTCGAACGACAACCTGGCTGGCCATTTGGAAGCTTGGATTGACCTAATTTGCATGATGAGTGGTCTTTCACTTCATGGCGAAGGGGTTTCTTCTATTGACCGAAGAAACTAACGAGCAAGAACCAGTCGAACTGCCGCTTCGCAGTGAATCAGTTGCGCCGGTCTATTACCTAGATACCGAAGATGAATTGGCTGGCGCGATCGCTAGCCTGAAACTTGGTTCCGGCCATTTGGCAATTGACGCTGAACGAGCCAGCGGTTTCAAGTACTCCTCTCGCGCCTATCTAATTCAGGTTCACCGCGCGGGAACCGATGTTTTCCTTATTGATCCGATTCCGTTGAGCGACTCGGAATCTTGGAGGGAGTTTGCCGAACTGTGCAACTCGTTACCTTGGATTCTGCATGCCGCAACGCAGGACCTAACCTGCCTTCGGGAAGTTGGGCTAAACCCGATCGAATTGATCGACACCGAACTAGGCTCAAGAATCCTGGGCCTACCCCGTGTTGGCCTCGGGGCCGCCTGCGAGCAACTCTTGGGCTTCCGACTGGCCAAAGAGCACTCTGCCGCCGACTGGTCGATTAGACCACTTCAAAACTCTTGGCTTAATTACGCGGCTTTGGATGTAGACGTTCTTCCCGAGTTGGCGCGGGTTCTTCTCGAGCAGTTAGAGATCGCCGGAAAACTCGAATGGGCGAAGCAGGAATTCCAATCACTCCTGTCGTTTCAGCCAAAGCCACATAACCCCGATCGCTGGCGGAGCATGACCGGTCTCCATGAAGTGAAAGACCAGCAGAAACTTGCAATCGCCAGGGAATTGTGGATTGCTCGAGATGAGCTGGCCGTGAAGTTGGATGTTTCACCCGGACGCTTGGTTCCAGACGCTTCGATTGTTTCTCTGGTCAAGTCGAACGTCTCAACCAGGTCGGAATTGGCTTCGCTATCAAGTTTCAACGGTAGAGCTTCGAGAACCTACCTCGACACCTGGTGGGCTGCATTCAGCAAGGGAGCGTCAACCAAAGACCTTCCGCCGCTGAAACTGCCTCAAACCGGCATCCCAAACCACCGAAACTGGCCAAATCGCTTCCCAGAGGCCGACGACCGATTACAGGCACTTAAGCCGGTTATGGCAGAACTTGCACTCGAACTTGAGGTACCAGCCGAGAATCTCCTTCAGCCGGATTTGATGCGTCGAGTGGCGTGGGAGCCTGAGGAAGACATCGCTATGCAGCTTGAAAATCTAGGTGCCAGAAAATGGCAAATCGAAGCGGTGGCAGAACCGTTTAGCGCTGCTCTTTCAGCTCTGAATCAGGCGAACCAGTCAGCTTCCTAGCGTGCGGAACCTTCGCACCTAGAACCTGAGCGACGATGTCGTGAGTGATCTGCTTGGCGGTGAGGCCTACGCGTTCCAGAATTTCATCTCTAGAAGCGTGCTCTAGGAATTCGTCTGGGAGGCCAATTTCATTTAGAGCAGTATCAATCTGGGCAGCGCGCATGTCCTGGCGAATTCGGGTACCGATGCCCCCGACCTTCACGCCGTCCTCGATGGTTACCACTAGGCGATGCTCTGAAGCCTCCTTGAGAACCGACTTTGGTACGGGAACAACCCAGCGTGGGTCGATGACCGTAGATCCGATTCCCTGAGCCTTAAGTAGCTCTGCAACCTGAAGAGCAGTGTTTGCCATTGAACCAATTGCCACGATCAAAACATCTTTTGAAGGTGAGCGATACAGGTAGTCAACACCATCTGCGGAGCGTTTTAGCGCGTTAATGCTTTCGGCTGCAACACCCTTAGGGAATCGAATAACCGTAGGTGCATCGGTTACGTCGATAGCCTCATGGAGTTCTTCTCTGAGGCGCTCAGCGTCTCGTGGAGCGGCAATTCTGATGTTTGGAACAACCTGAAGCACCGAGAGATCCCACATGCCGTGGTGGCTTGCTCCATCCGGTCCGGTTACTCCCGCACGGTCGAGCACGAAGGTGACTCCAGCTTTGTGAAGTGCAACATCCATCAGAACCTGGTCAAAGGCTCGGTTGATGAAGGTGGCATAGACTGCAACGACCGGGTGCAGACCACCAAAAGCCATACCGGCCGCCGAGGCTACCGCATGCTGCTCGGCGATTCCAACATCGAAAACACGGTCAGGGAACTTCGCCGCCATGCCGTCAAGACCAACTGGAATCGTCATCGCTCCGGAGATACCAACTACGTCTTTTCTCTCAGACGCAATCGTGACCATTTCGTCGCGGAAAATGTTGGTCCAGGATTCGCCGCCGGAAACCTCAAGTGACTCGCCGGTAGTTGGGTCAATCTTCCCAACCGCGTGGAACTGGTCGTCTTCGTTCAGCATGGCTGGGTCAAAACCCTTACCCTTCTGGGTGATCACGTGAACGATAACGGGAGAGGCATAGTTTTTCGCCTGCTTGAGAGCGTGCTCAAGTGCCTCAATGTTGTGACCATCGACTGGGCCGATGTACTTGATGTCGAGGTTTGGGAACATCGACTGCGGTGCCATGGTCTCAAGCGCACTTCGCCCTGCTCCCCTAGCTGCGTTGAAGACCAAACGTCCAAGCGTGCCGAAGGCATAGAAGAACTTCTTGCTGAACCGATACATGCGCTTGTACATCTTGTCGGTTCGAATGTTGGTGAGGTGCTTGGCTAGACCACCGATGGTTGGTGCGTAGGAACGACCGTTATCGTTCACAACAATCACCAGTTTGCGATCGTTTTCGTGAGTGATGTTGTTGAGAGCTTCCCAGGTCATACCGCCGGTGAGCGCACCATCACCAATCAGTGCGACCACATATCGGTCGTCCTGGCCACTGATTTTGAAAGCCTTTGCGATTCCATCGGCCCAAGAGAGCGAACTAGAAGCGTGCGAACTCTCCACGACGTCGTGCTCCGATTCGGAACGTTGCGGATAACCGGCGATGCCGTCCTTCTTACGAAGCGAACTGAAGTCTTTTCGACCGGTTAGAAGTTTGTGCACATAGGACTGGTGACCAGTGTCGAAAACAATCGGATCCCGAGGCGAGTTGAAGACACGATGTATAGCAACCGTAGTTTCGACCACTCCGAGGTTTGGACCAAGGTGTCCACCGGTTTTGGCAACCGATTGCACGAGGTATTCACGAAGTTCCGCGCACAGGGTCTCCAGCTCGGCAGTGCTCAGCGCATCAAGGTCTCGGGGACCCGAAATTCGCTCGAACACTGTCATGCTGAACTAAACCCTCTTCGACGAGGTTTTATGCCACCAACGAGCGAAGAACGTACTGAAGAATTCCGCCGTTTCGGTAGTAGTCGGCTTCTCCAGGGGTGTCAATGCGAACCACGGCGTCGAAGACGATCTCCTGCTTGCCTGCTGGCGAGTGTGCTGAAGGCTTAGCAGTAACCTTCAGGGTCTTAGGAGTCGTCCCGTTGTTTAGCTCGGTGATTCCCTCAATGTCGAAAATTTCGGTACCGTCAAGCCCCAGCGAAGCCGCAGTCTGGCCGGCTGGGTACTGCAATGGAACTACACCCATACCAATTAGGTTGCTGCGGTGGATACGCTCGAAGCTTTCGGCGATAACTGCCTTCACTCCCAGCAAGCTGGTTCCCTTGGCTGCCCAGTCGCGCGACGAACCGGTGCCGTATTCCTTGCCACCTAGGACAACCAGTGGGGTGCCTTCAGCGCGGTAGTTCTCAGATGCGTCGAAGATGAAGCTCTGTGGACCATCAGCCTTGGTGAAGTCGCGGGTGTAACCACCCTCAACTCCGTCTAGCAGCAGGTTCTTTAGGCGAATGTTCGCAAATGTTCCGCGAATCATGATCTCGTGGTTTCCGCGACGCGAGCCATAGCTGTTGAAGTCGGCACGGGCAACACCCAAATCGGTTAGGTACTTACCAGCTGGCGAGTCAACCTTGATCGAGGATGCAGGGCTGATGTGGTCGGTGGTAACCGAGTCGCCTAGAAGAGCCAGAACTCGAGCCGAGTGGATGTCCTTGACTGGGTCTGGGGTCGTCTTCATGCCGTCGAAGTAAGGAGCCTTCTTTACGTAGGTCGACTTTTCGTCCCAGGCGAAGGTTGCGCCGGTAGGAGTTGGTAGACCTTTCCAACGTGCGTCACCCTCGAATACGCTTCCGTACTGCTTCTTGAACATTTCGGAGTTGATCGAGTTGTCGATGGTCTCCTGAACCTCTTCAGGGCTTGGCCAGATGTCCTTCAGGAAAACATCGTTACCCTCTTGGTCTTTGCCAAGAGAGTCGTTCTCGAAATCGAAGTCCATGGTTCCTGCCAACGAGTAGGCAATTACCAGCGGTGGTGAAGCTAGGTAGTTCATCTTCACGTCTGGGCTAATACGTCCCTCGAAGTTACGGTTACCAGAAAGCACCGCGGTGACCGCAAGGTCGTTCTCCTGGATTGAAGCGGAGATTGCTTCGTCCAGAGGGCCAGAGTTACCGATACAGGTAGCACAGCCGTAACCAACAAGGTTGAAGCCGAGAGCGTTCAGGTCGTCGGTTAGGCCAGCCTTCTCGTAATACTCGGTGACAACCTTCGAACCTGGAGCAAGCGAGGTCTTAACCCACGGCTTAGCCTTCAGGCCCTTCTTTACGGCATTGCGAGCAACCAGTCCGGCTGCCAACATCACCGAAGGGTTCGAGGTGTTGGTGCAGGAAGTGATCGAAGCGATGGTCACGTAACCGTTGTCGATCGTGTATTCCTTGCCGGAAACCTTAGAAGGCTTTGATGTTTCCGAGACATAACTAGGAAGAACCTGCTTGAAGCTCTCCTTCGACTTGTGCAGTTCGATGCGGTCCTGTGGACGCTTCGGACCGGCAATCGAAGGCTTTACGGTACTTAGATCGAGTTCTAGGTACTCGCTGTAGACAGGCTCAATGCTCGGGTCGTGCCATAGGCCCTGGGCCTTGGTGTAGGCCTCAACCAGCGCCACATCTTCTTCGCTACGACCGGTGATGCGTAGGTAGTCCAAGGTAACTTCGTCAATTGGGAAGATCGCCACGGTTGAACCGAACTCTGGGCTCATGTTTCCGATGGTCGCGCGGTTAGCAAGAGGAACCGACGAAACACCGTTTCCATAGAATTCAACGAACTTGCCAACTACACCGTGCTTGCGAAGCTGCTCGGTAATGGTTAGAACCACGTCTGTAGCAGTTACACCCATAGGGATCGAACCGGTCAGCTTAAAGCCAACGACGCGAGGAATAAGCATCGAAACAGGCTGACCAAGCATGGCAGCCTCGGCTTCGATTCCACCGACACCCCAACCTAGGACTCCTAGTCCGTTCACCATTGTAGTGTGCGAGTCGGTACCGACACAGCTGTCTGGGTACGCCTGAAGTTCGCCGTTTACCTCGCGAGCCATAACGGTTCTGGCTAGGTATTCGATGTTTACCTGGTGAACGATTCCAGTGCCTGGAGGAACAACCTTGAAGTTGTCAAACGCGGTCTGCCCCCAACGTAGGAACTGATAGCGCTCGCCGTTTCGCTGGTACTCCAACTCAACGTTCTTTTCGAATGCGTCGGCGCTTCCGGCGACGTCGATGATCACCGAGTGGTCAATAACCATTTCGGCGGGAGCTAGTGGGTTGATTCGCTCTGGGTTACCACCTAGAGCCGAAACTGCTTCACGCATGGTGGCAAGGTCTACGACACAAGGCACACCGGTGAAGTCCTGCATGATCACGCGCGCAGGGGTGAACTGGATTTCAGTGTCTGGTTCAGCGCTTGGGTCCCAGTTGGCTAGAGCTTTGATCTGCTCTGCAGTAACGTTTGCGCCATCTTCGGTACGGAGTAGGTTCTCAAGCAGAATCTTGAGGCTGTATGGCAGCTTAGGTGCGTTTAGCTTGTCCAGTCTGAAATAGCGGTACTCCTTGTCACCAACTTTTAGCTTGTCGGCAGCTTGGAAACTATTTACTTTGGACATATTTACTCCTACTGAAACAACATCACTGTCAGGATAAAAACTACCATTACTTGTCGCGGGTCAAGGTAACTCTGGCGATGAGCCAACTGAACCAAACGATTAGTGCATAAAACGGGGTTCCGAGTAATAGTTTGGCTACACCGAGAGCCGCAACCTGATTTGCAAAATACAGCGGAACCTCAACAACTAGACGAACCACGAACATACCCAGCCACATCACCGTAATCCAGTAACAGCGCCTGTAGACGGCGCGATCGGTCTTCCAGGTTTTCGCAGTAGGACTCAGGAAACTCAAGGCTACGGCAGCCAGCGGATACCTGAATAACAGGGATAGCCCGAATGCCAGGCCGTAGCCCACATTTGTGAGCAGTCCAGGTACAAAGTAGTCGGCGGCGTGGGTGTCGTTTAGTCCGTCGCGAAGCGGCAGATAAACCGACAAGGCCAAACCAACGATTCCGGCAAAAACCTGAGTTAGCGGACGCTTGCGAATAAGTTGAAGAATTGCGAAAACAAGCGCAGTGGAACCGGCCACGATTGCGGAAAGCACGACGTTCAAAGTGAGACTGAACAGGGTTACGTAAACAGTTCCTGGAATTAGAGATTCGATGATTCCAATTGGCCCACCAAGGGTGGCCAAAATGTCGTTCTGTTTAGGTTTCTCGGTCAACTAAAGCTCAAACTTTGGGGGTACAAAATTCCCGTCTGGAACTTTAAGCGGAAGTGGTTCGCGAGGAGGCATTGGCGAGTTTCCACGATCGATCACCAATGAACGGAAAATGTCTTCCATGTTCACGGCCGCGTTAGCATCGGTGAGTGCCGGCCCGGTGATGGCACCACGAAGGAACCAGCGTGGTCCGTCTACGCCGATAAAGCGAACCTCTCTCCGTTCACCGTTGGTCACGAGGACGGCGTCGAGCTGTTTGCCAAAACCGCCAATGGTTTCAACGACCGAGCCGCCTGAAGTGGTAATCGTTTCCATGAGCTGCGAGTAAATCTCCGGCCAAAGTTCCTCACTCTTGGCGGCAGAGAAGGCTGAAACCTGAAGCACCGAACCTTGGTGCTCAAAGCTAACCGCAACAATCGCATTGGTCGCTTCATCGACTTCGGCACGAACCGAGACGCCCTCGATGACCGGCATCAAGATGCTTCCAAACGAAAGCAGTCCTAGGGTCGATGCGACCTCGGTGGAGTCGTGCGGGCCGGTTAGGTCTGGAGTGTGGATGTCAGACATTACTTAACTCCGGTCGAACCGAATCCCGCCTCTCCACGGTGGGATTCTGGGAGCTTGTCGACAACTACGAACTCGGCCTTAGTAAATTCCTGAATCACCAGCTGGGCAATTCGGTCAAGTCTGGCAACTGGGAAGTCCGTGTCGGTGCTGTTGTAAAGGGTGACCATGACTTCACCGCGATAGCCGGCGTCGATGGTTCCAGGGGTGTTTAGAACGGTAATTCCGTGCTTGGCGGCGAGACCCGAACGAGGGTGAACTAGGCCAACGTAGCCATCCGGTAGAGCGATCGAAACACCAGTCTTGACGAGCACACGACCGCGGGCAGGAACAACCGTTTCCTCCGAAGCACGCAGATCACAACCGGCATCGCCAGGTTGCGCATAGGCAGGCATGAGTTCAGAATCGGCAACAATGAGCACAGGAACTGTTTGGGTCATGGTTAGAGCGTAGTCTAAATATGTGATTGTTTACCGTGAACGAGTGCTGCCGAGCATCTCAAATCTTGTTCTGCCAGTACTGCTTTTCCCGAGCGTTTGGGCGGTAATGCTCCCTATCGATGCTCCCCTAGCACTACCCGTTGCCGCCTTCCTGACATTTGGATTTGTGGCCCTTATTTTTCTTTCGGCGCCGGTCGTCCTAGTTTCGGAAACTGAACTCTCTGCACGCGGTGCAACTATTCAACGCAAGTTGCTTGGCGAGATTACATTGGTGCCAAAGTCGCAACAATTCAATGAGCTCGGAACAAAACTCAATGCGAGAGCCTGGTTATCGATTCAGGCAAGCGTAAAGGGAATGGTCAAGGTTGAAATCAACGATCCGAGTGACCCAACACCATATTGGCTGATTAGCACGAGAAATCCGGAAAAACTGAAGAGAGTTCTGTCGAACTAGTCGGCGCACTCGGTGCAGAATGGGCCTTCGATGCCCGACTTCTTCTTGACCTTAGACATCTGCGAACGGTGCTTTACGATGAAGCAATCCATGCAGGTGAATTCATCGCTCTGGGGTGGCATAACCACAACGTCCTCGAGGGCCTGCTTATCTGGGTCGATACCGCCTAGATCCTCGATTTCAACAGGCAGGGTGGCCTGGGCAGACTTGTCGCTCTGGCTTTCTTTGAGAGCGTCTAACGACTCCGCATCATCGTCATTTTTGCGAGGTGCATCGTAATCGGTGGCCATTTGCCTACCCTTCAGGGAATCACTTTTACTTAAGGCGCGTTTAGTGTCCAACATGTTTATCGTTTTCGCAAACGCAAAACGCCCAAACACTCAAAAAAAGTTCTTTATTCCACACCTAGACCAATCCCCTACAAATCCGCTTGCTGGTGGCAAACTTTTCGCAGGAGGGTTTTATGCGTGAACTAAATCCGATCGGTAGAGAAGACAACCTTCTACTACTGGTCAGTGCTGATGGTGAAAAGTTTTCAGTAACCATCGACGAAACCCTTACCCGAACCATCAAGGAAAACCGCCTTCCTGATACCAGCGGAGAACAGCTCACACCTAGACAGATCCAGGACGCCGTACGCGCTGGTAAATCGGTGACCGAAATCGCTGAAGAGAGCGGAACCAAACTTTCGCTCGTCGAACGTTTTGCCCACCCAGTTCTAGAAGAACTTCAACACATGGTCGATCTAGCAAAAAGCATTCGAGTTGAGCTTCCTGCGGACCGCTTCAACGAGATTGCCAAAAAGCCTTTCGGCGAGGTCATCGAAGAAAACCTTGCGGCCGTATCTGCCACATCAATTACCTGGAGTGCCAGCAGAGCAGAAAACTCGGTCTGGCTAATTACCGTTACCTATACCGTGAACGATGCACAGGGCGCAGCTACCTGGACTTTTGACCCCCGCAAATATTTGCTTACTCCAGAAACCTCTAACGCACAGTCGCTCTCCACGCCAGGTACAAAAATTGACTCTCCTTTGCGTTCCACCGCCAAGGTGGCGCAACCAGAGGAACAGGTTGCAAGTGAACCTGTTGTGACCGCGGAAAAACTTGAAGCTTTCCGCAGCCGCCGCGCCCGAGCCGAAGTGCCAGTGGAGCCAGAACCCATTCCTGAACCTGAACCTGAACTCATTCCTGAACCACAAGTTATCGAAGCCGTGGAAGAGGAAACGGTTCTCGCAGAAGTTATTTCGATAACTCAGCCAATTGAGCTGGTACCAGAGGATCTCGGGGAAGAGACTCAAGAAGTTCCTGCCGAGCAACCAGAAGCGCCTAAGCCAGACGCATCCAAGAAAACCCGTGCACCAATGCCGTCCTGGGATCAGATCGTTCGAGGCACGCAGTCGGATGACGGCGAAGCCTTCTAACTAGTAGCTACCGAGACGAATCAGGGGAACCCTTGTCTCCTGATCTGAAATTGCCCCGTGCTGGCCAATCATTTTCAAATGACTTTCTTTGGCAAACCTTCGATCGTAGGCCACCACTGCGTCTTTCCAGATGATGTACAAATCCGGCAGGAGACCACTTACGGCAGGTGTGGATGCACTCATCCAGCCAGTTGCAATTAGTTGCTCGGCGTCGCAAATATAGGCACTCGCACCAAAAGAGCTATCGAGTTTGGCACGCATGTCGTTTACACCCGCGCTTTCGCGCAAGTAGACAAAGTTGCAGCGAGGATCCCCAGCTGTGTATTCAACAGATTCGGTGAACCATTCGAACTCGTCCAAGTAGATCTGATTACTCACGGAAACATCGAGAACGCCGTGGTCTGCAGTTAGGAGCACTCCAACGTTTCCAGGCAAGTCGTTAATGAATTTCTCAACTTCTCGATCTAGGTCTTCCAACGCTTCCAACCACTGGCTAGATTCAACACCAAACCGATGAGCCAGCTGGTCTAGCTCAGGTATGTATAAATAACTAAGGGTTGCTTGGTGGTTCCGAACCAACCGACCGAACTTTTCGAAACGCTCGGCAATACTTTGCGCCGAAACATATTTGGCGGATTTCATGGTTAGCTCGGTGAAACCGGAAGTTTCATAGCTGGAAGGTCCGATGGCAAAGACCTCAACCTCACCTGGAGATTCTGAGAGCGCAGGAAGCTTCTTATATTCGGCCGCCTGGAAGGATGAAGCCCATCCTGTTAGTAGATTCTTTAGTTCTTTGGTGGAACGATCAAAGGCTGAATAGCCGATGAGACCGTGCGACCCCGAACGCAAACCCGTAGCGAAACCGGCAATTGAAGTAGCGGTGGTGCTGGGAAACTCACACCTGATTGAATGGGTGAGTTTCGAATTTAGAAATCTTGCATACGCGGTGGATTTGCGCACATTTTTATATCCCAAGCCGTCCACGAGAATCACCACGGAGTGACGAGTTTTAGGTAACTTGAGTCGGTTCTCCCCCGAGCCACCCACCGAAGCCAGAGCACTGGTAAACACATCCGAGAGCCTCCCCACATCTTTAGGGGCTGCAGGTAGCATCAAAGGGGTCATCCCCTAGAGTTTGCCATACCGAGTAAAGAAACCATGACGAACAACATCACACCCTCAGAAAAGATTGTCGACATCGACCTGACTCTTGAAATGCAAGAGTCGTTTCTGGAGTACTCGTACTCGGTTATTTACTCTCGAGCTCTCCCGGACGCCCGAGACGGTCTGAAGCCAGTCCACCGCAGAATCATCTATCAAATGGGTGAAATGGGTCTGCGCCCAGACAAGGGTCACGTTAAGTCGGCTCGAGTCACCGGTGAGGTCATGGGTAAGCTCCACCCTCACGGAGATAGCGCGATCTACGATGCCATGGTTCGCATGGCCCAGGACTTCAGCCTTCGAATGCCACTGATCGACGGTCACGGAAACTTCGGAAGCCTCGATGACGGTCCGGCGGCCGCCAGGTACACCGAAGCTCGTCTGAGTCAGGCTGCCATGCTCATGAACGAAGATCTCGACGAAGACGTGGTCGACTTCAAACCAAACTACGACGCACAGTTGACCGAGCCAGAGGTACTTCCAGCGGCCTTTCCAAACCTTCTGGTAAACGGATCCGCCGGTATTGCGGTTGGTATGGCAACCAACATGGCTCCGCACAATCTTCGCGAGACCATTGCCGCTGCGATCCACCTGCTAAACAACGTGGACGCCACCAATGCCGAACTAATGAAATATGTTCCCGGACCAGACCTACCAACCGGCGGAATTATCGTCGGTCTCGATGGCATCCGAGACGCTTACGAAACCGGTCGCGGAACCTTTAAGACCCGTGCCAAGGTGTCGGTAGAGAGCGTAAGCCCGAGAAAACTAGGTCTTGTGGTCACGGAACTTCCCTACTTGGTTGGGCCTGAAAAGGTAATTGAAAAGATCAAAGAGGGTGTCAACAACAAGAAGCTTCAGGGTATTGCGGATGTCACCGATCTAACCGACCGAACCAACGGCTTGAAGCTAGTGATTGGTCTCAAGACCGGCTTTGACCCGGATGTAGTCCTAGATCTCTTGTACCGATTCACTCCGATGGAGGATTCGTTCGGCATCAACAACGTTGCCCTGGTTCACGGTCGTCCTCAAACTCTGGGTCTTCGCGACCTGCTTGGAGTGTTCCTGGCTCACCGAATCACCGTGACCCGTCGTCGCAGCGAGAATCGACTTGGCAAAAAGAAGGCGCGCCTTCACCTCGTCGAAGGTCTCCTCAAAGCCATCCTCGAGATCGACGAAGTGATCCGAGTTATTCGCGCTTCCGATGAGGTTGATGAAGCTCGAACAAATTTGATGGAGCGATTCTCGCTTTCGGAAATCCAAGCAGAATACATTCTTGAACTGCGTCTACGTCGCCTCACAAAGTTCAGCAAAATCGAACTGGACGGCGAGGCCGACAGCCTCAAGAAAGAGATTGATTATCTCGAGAAACTTCTCGGAAACGAATCACTGCTTCGCGACTTAGTGGCCGAAGAACTTCAGGCCGTTGCCGACAAATACGGCGACGCCAGACGCACTCAACTCATCGATGATGCGGGTGAAGTCAAAGCAGTGAGCAATGCCAAAGCAATTGCATCGAGCGCAGAACTTGCCGACACCGAATGTTCGATTCTTCTAACCAGTAGTGGTTTACTCGGCCGAACTCCTGCGTACGCGGCTGCTGAACCTGGGTCGAAGCGTAAGCGTCATGATGCGGTTGCGAGCCATATTGAAACCAGCACACGAAAAGATGTCGGTTTCCTAACCAGCACCGGACGAATGGTAAGAATTCACGCCGGCGACATCCCTCCGGTTGGAGACAGCTTCGATCCTTCAGCCGCGATCAAGGTCCATGAATTCCTTGGACTAGAGGGAGACGAAAAACTCATAGGAGTATTCGACCTGGCGAACCCTACGGAAATTTCTCTCGCTACAGCCCAGGGTGTAATCAAGCGCGTAGCAGCCGACTTCCCTGCCAAGGACGAATTCGAAATGATTAGCCTCAAAGAAGGCGACCGAGTAATTGGCGCCGAGGTGGCCGGGGATGCCAAGGAGTACGTCCTGATCACTTCGGATGCCCAGTTGCTTAGATTCGACTCCAGTTCGGTTCGAGCCACCGGTAGAGCAGCTGCTGGAATCGCTGGAATCAACCTTCCAGAGGGAGCATTGGTTATTTCGTTTGGCGTTGTGAGCGACGCCGACTCGGTCCAGGTCATCACCGCGGCAAAATCAGGAAGCACACTTGCCGGAATTGACGGCGGCAGCCTGAAGCGCTCAATGTTGAACGAGTTCCCAGCCAAGGGCCGTGCAACCGGTGGCGTTCGTGCTCACAAGTTCATTCGCAACGAAGATCACCTTTATTTCGCCAGAGTAATTGCAGGAGAGCCGCTTGGTGCAAGCGCCGACGGTAAACCGATCGATCTCACTGCGTTTGAACTAGCTAAGCGAGATGCCAGTGGTTCAACCCTGGACATAGCTATCGCCAGTGTTGGAACCCGCTAAAAACTAAGCGTCGATTTTGTCGGTGTCGAACGCGTCGGCCGAGTCAATGATGAAATCACGTCTTGGGGCAACGTCATTTCCCATCAGGAGTTCGAACACCTTCTCGGCGGCCTGGGCGTCTTCAACCCGCACACGGCGAAGAGTACGTCGCTCACGATCCATGGTGGTCTCTGCCAACTGATCGGCATCCATCTCACCAAGACCCTTGTAGCGCTGAATTGGCTCTTGGTAACGCTTTCCCTGCGATGCCAACTTGGCTAGAACTGCCTCGAGTTCGGCCTGCGAATAGGTGTAGAGGGTTTCATTGGCCTTTGAGCCAGGGTTAATGACCACAACGCGATGTAGCGGTGGAACGGCCGCAAAAACTCGCCCAGCCTCAACCAGCGGCTTCATGTAGCGGAAGAAAAGGGTTAGCAGCAGCGTGCGAATGTGAGCACCATCGACATCTGCATCGCTCATGAGGATTACCTTGCCGTAGCGGGCCGCCTCAAGCTCGAAGCTACGACCGGAACCCGCACCGATGACCTGAATGATTGATGCGCACTCGGCGTTTGAAAGCATGTCGGAAACCGAGGCCTTCTGCACATTGAGGATCTTTCCTCGAATTGGAAGGAGAGCCTGGTACTCACTGTTGCGGGCTAGTTTGGCTGTGCCTAGGGCCGAGTCACCCTCAACGATAAAGAGCTCGGAAACGTCGGTTTCCTGGGTTCTACAGTCCACCAGCTTGGTAGGTAGCGAGGACGACTCGAGCGCATTCTTACGTCGCTGGGTTTCCTTGTGAGTTCTCGCCGAGATTCGAGACTTCATTTCAGCAACGATCTTCTCCAGTAGCAGGGCCGACTGTGCCTTGTCGTCTCGCTTGCTGCTGGTTAGGCGTTCGGTTAGTGCCTTTGCCACAACATTGGCAACGATGTTTCGAACTGCTGGAGTTCCCAAGATTTCCTTGGTTTGGCCCTCAAACTGTGGTTCGGCCAGTCTCACCGAAACCACTGCTGTGAGTCCGGCGAGAATGTCTTCCTTCTCCACCTTGTCGTTTCCGAGTTTGAGCTTTCGGGCGTTGGAGTCAATCTGGCCGCGTAGAGCCTTCATGAGACCGGTTTCGAAACCGGCAACGTGCGTTCCACCCTTAGGTGTGGCAATGATGTTTACGAACGACTTCACCTCGGAGTCGTAACCGGTACCCCAGCGCAAGGCAACCTCAACCTGGGCGTTACGTTCCACCTCACGGGAAACCATGTTGCCAGATTCATCGAGAACCGGAACTGTTTCGGTAAAGGCCCCGTCTCCGAGAATGCGCCAGGTGCTGGTTAGCGGTGTGTCCTTGGCTAGGAACTCGGCAAACTCGGTCAGTCCGCCGTCAAACTTGAACTTGTGCTCAACCGGTTCTGCCTGTCGTTCATCACGAACGGAGAGGGCCAAGCCACTAACCAGAAACGCGGTCTGACGGGCACGACCGATCAGGTCGTCTAACTCAAAATTGGCGTCCTTGATGAAAATCTGCGGGTCGGTCCAGTAGCGAACGCGTGAACCCGTGACGTCCTTGCCAACCTTGCCAACTTCGCGGAGCTTGCTTTCGTCTTCGAACGGGGTGAACGGGTTATCGGCCGAGATGCCCTTCGAGTCATCGAAAATTCCAGGCTCTCCCCTGCGGAAAGACATCGCGTAAGTTTTGCCACCGCGGTCAACCTCTACATCAAGACGAGCCGACAGAGCGTTAACAACCGAGGCACCAACACCGTGAAGACCACCGGATGCAGCATAAGATCCGGAACCGAACTTTCCACCCGCGTGGAGCTTGGTAAATACAACTTCCACGCCGGTCAAACCAGTTTTTGGCTCGATGTCTACTGGGATACCGCGTGCCTTGTCGCGCACCTCAACCGAGCCGTCCTTGTGAAGGATGACATCGATGGTGTTACCGAAGCCGGCCAGCGCTTCATCAACAGAGTTGTCGATAATTTCCCAGAGGCAATGCATCAGGCCTCGAGAGTCGGTAGAACCGATGTACATTCCCGGACGCTTGCGAACGGCTTCGAGACCCTCTAGGACAGATAAATGGCGGGCTGAGTAGTCGTTGGTTGGCACAAAGAAGATGCTAGCCGAGCCGAAGCACTTGCTCCCTGACTGACACACTGCTAAATAGACTGATAAGACCATGAACGATCGAGTGCAGCCAGGGCAACTACGGCGCGAGCTGCGTTTCTCACGTTCAACAATCTCTCAGAACCTAGAGTCCATCGGCGTTTCCATGGACGAAGTGAAACCTCTACTGGAAGCATTCATGACCACGAACGGCCTCCTGGGCCTCTACGGCAGCGAACTGCTACTGGCCGAGAAGGCCTTAGGTATCTCAGCGGGGACTCCAGCCGTTGACCTGGTTGGTGAGTTGGTCTCGGTCAAACAAGTACCAGCGGGCACGGGTGTGTCTTACGGCTACCTCTCCAGAACCAGTACCGAGACCAATTTGGGGTTAGTCGGAATTGGCTTCTCAGACGGAATTCCCAGATCGGCAACCAACCAAATCAAACTTTCTATCTCCGGTCAAAGCTATCGGGGCCTTGGACGCATCGCCATGGACCAGTGCATCGTCGATTTGGGTCAGGATTCGCCAAAACTCGGTGCCGAAGTTTCCTTCTTTAGTCGCGAGTTCAGTCTTAGCGACTGGGCTCGGGCGTCTGGATTTAGCCAGCTCGAAATCCTCGGTCGAATCACCGATCGAGTTGTTAGAACGTGGTCCGAATGACGGTAACCAAACACGTTGACCTTTTGGCCTACAAAGAAAATCTGAAACTCATCGGCGAGCTGGTGAGCCCAGCAAAGTTGATGGCGGTAATCAAGGCCGATGCCTACGGTCATGGGTTGATCGAAATAGCTCAGGCGGCCGAAGAATTTGGAGTTGATTCACTCGGGGTTCTCGACATCGAAACAGGTCTAAAGATTCGAAAAGCCGGGGTCAAGACCCCTGCCTTTGCATGGTTGCACTCTCCAGAAAGCAACTTCACCGCGGCAGTAAAGGCTGGCATCGAACTCTCGGTGAGTTCATTGGCAGAACTAAAAAGAATTTCAATCGTCCAGGGCCGCGCAAAAGTTCACCTAAAGATTGACACCGGATTGAGCCGTAACGGTTGCCGACCTGAAGACTGGTACGAATTGGTTTCTGAGGCTAGAGCCATTGAAGATTCAGGGTCGATTGACCTGGTGGCAATCTGGTCGCATCTTTCTGGAACGAGCCAGCAGGACGACGAAACAGCGATTGGCAAATTCGAAGACGCACACAGGATTGCCGTTGAACTTGGTTTCAAAGGTTACCGTCACATCGCTTCCAGCCCAGCAGCATTCAATCTTCCTAAGAGTAGATACGAACTGGTTCGCATCGGTGTTAGTGCTTTTGGAACATCGCCTGTAGAGGGAAAGCCAGCCAGTGACTTGGGTCTCAAGATTCCAATGCGATTGACCGCTGAAGTTCTGGCTCCCGAAGTGATTTCCATCGGCTTCCTGCACGGCTACTTCAGTCAACTTGCCGGAAAAGCCCAAGTGTCGATTGCTGGCAAGCTTTACCCAGTAAACAAGATTGGACCTCTAGCAAGTTCGATTGGTCCAGGCGATTACAACCCCGGTGACGAAGTTTTGATTCTTGGCACAGAACCCGACCTTGCCCCCACTGCCGAGGATCTTTGTGAACTGGTTTCAACAGTGACCGATGAACTCTTCACCGGACTCAAGCCAAACCTAACTTCGTACTCTGGCTAGAATCGCAGCTCTGGCTTTCTTCGCAAGCCGATCGAACGTATCGGCGGTCTTTGGCTTCACATACTTCGGGAAAACCCAAGAAAGCAGTCGATCGGCCAGTTGCGGGTTCATGGGCAGAAGTGGTCCCTGTACATTGCTTGCCATGACTTTGCCGTCCTGGTAGCCGTCTACATAACCAACCAAACCTGCGTTGTCAGAAGAACGAACTATGCCGAGTTCCATACCAGGCGCTCCCCTTACGATCAAACGGTTTGAGTTCACGAAGCCCGCAAAACTTTCAGATAACCAGACTTCACCAACCAGATAAGAAGCCGCAAACTTGTGCTCGGTATTGGTAAGACCCAAACCTTCCAGGACCGAGCCATCTGGAAGTTCAAGACTTTTGGAAACGAGATCGAACCCAGCTCCAACCGCTAGAACTTTCAATCCCTGTGCGATCCAGGCATGAATTTGTAGATCTTTCTTGGCGAGGTCGGCGTGAGCTACCTTGGTAGCCGAAAATGTTCCAGAGCCGATAAAGATCAAATGTGGTCGATTCGCAGGTAGAGACTCCCCGACCTCTAAGGTGGAAACCTTGACCGAGTAACCGGCCAATTCTGCTCGCAACTTCAGCGCGGCAACGTTGCCCCTTTCGCCGTTGAGACGAAGGGTTTCTGGATAGAGGTGCAGGATTCTGAACTCAGCCATTGCCACCCTCTAAATCCAACAGACCGAGTTTCTTACGAAGCCACATCATTTGCTCGTAATTCACGATGGCGGTTTTCTCAGTTCCTGGAAGTTTCAAGAAATACTCGAGCGCCTCGGACTCGTTCTCGATTAGTTTCATGACTGGAATCCTCTCGAAGGCAAGTCGAGTGGCCCACTGATATGTCTTGGTGCCAGAAACTACATCAACGCGATCAAGATTCGATAGGTCAATGTCGTAGATCCATGAAGGGTCGGGTGTTCCTTCGTCGACCGATATCCAAACTCGTTTGGGAACGGTCTCGAGAGCATCTAGATTCGCTTGAAGGCTAGGAAGATTCTTCATCATGATGATTTCGATCTTTTGACCCTGATGCTCAATCACTTCTCCGCGTCCGTAAACGGCAGGAAGATCAGAAATAGCTGAACCCGCAACCTTGGCCTGAAACTTAGTTCCGAGAATTTTCTTGGCCATTCCAATTGCCAAAGCGGCATCAACCGCATAGTGAAGGCCGGGAGCCGGCAAGGTAACCGAGAGCTTGTCACTCTCAATTTTGAGCGTCGCGACCCTACCCTTGGCATCTACCAAAGTCACCGAGGAATCAAGGTTGGATTCATCCTTAGTGAAACTTGGCGCTGCCAAAATTCCGTGTTGAGCAGACTTTCGAGCCTTGTCCGATAGGTAAATTCCCTGAACGTTCAATCTCGAAGAATTCTCACGTCCAAGCCGCTCGGTGTTTGGATCTTCACCGTTAACCACTAGGAAATCGGTCGTCAACGCCGCTAGTTCATTCAGGTAAACGTAGACATCTTCAGGTGAATGGAAACGGTTCAACTGATCGAGCTGGATGTTGGTCAGAAGCAATCCATTAGGTGCAACCTTCGCTGCAATCAACTTGCCATAGGCCTCATCGACTTCGAGAACGGCCACGTCATGTTCTAGCCGTCCCAGGTAGTTCACATCGGCAAGTAGGGCCGAAGCTAAACCCTGTGGCAGGTTACCGCCAGCTGGGTTAGAAAGAACCTTGAGACCGTGATCTCGCAGAATTTTGACCAGCATGGCTGTGGTCGTTGATTTCCCATTGGAACCACTCACGAAATAGATGCCGGAAGACATTCGACCGAGCGTTTTCTGCAGAAAACGAGGTTGAATCGCAAGCGCTAGTCGGCCAGGAACTGCTGAACCACCACCGCGAAGCCTGAGGACAAAGCGGGCAGCCTTGCCAACCAGGACCGCGAGTGGTGTAAGCATTAGTTGCCGCGGAACTCGCTAAGACGCTGAGCGCGGGTTGGGTGCTTCAGCTTAGAAATCGCCTTGTTCTCAATCTGACGAATACGTTCACGAGTAACACCGATCTCCTCACCAATCTGGTCAAGAGTCTTCGGGATTCCGTCGATAAGTCCGTAGCGGTGACGAAGAATCGTAGCCTCGCGTTCGCTCATGGTCGAAAGAATTCGCTCAAGTTCACGCTTGCGAGCCGCAGCGGTTACCGCCTCGAGTGGGCTAACCGCTTCGGTGTCTTCGATGAGGTCTCCGAACTCGCTGTCGCCATCCTCGCCAAGTGGTGTGCTGAGCGAGATCGGTTCACGACCGTACTTCTGAACCTCAACGACCTTTTCAGGGGTCATGTCTAGCTCACGGGCTAGTTCCTCTGGGGTCGGTTCGCGTCCGAGATCCTGAAGCAACTGACGCTGAACACGTGCCAGCTTGTTAATGACTTCAACCATGTGAACTGGGATACGAATGGTTCGAGCCTGGTCTGCCATAGCGCGGGTGATGGCCTGACGAATCCACCAGGTGGCATAGGTAGAGAACTTATAACCCTTGGTGTAGTCAAACTTCTCAACCGCACGGATTAGACCGAGGTTACCTTCTTGAATTAGGTCAAGGAACTGCATTCCACGACCGGTGTAACGCTTTGCTAGTGAAACAACGAGTCGAAGGTTCGCTTCCAGAAGGTGGCTCTTGGCTCGTTCACCATCCTTGAGTACACGCTTTAGGTCGTAGAGCATTTCCTTGCTGAACTTCGCCTTTGGATCCGCAAGCTTCTGGGCGGCGTAAAGACCGGCCTCAATGCGCTTGGCAAGTTCAACCTCAAGCTCGGCGTTTAGAAGTGCAACCTTACCAATTTGCTTTAGGTAGTCCTTTACCGGGTCGGCAGTAGCGCCATTGATTGCCGCGGTTTGAACCGGAATATCATCGACTTCTTTATTACTGAGAACGAATCCACCACCGGCTTCAACGGCCTTCTCTTTTTCTTTGGCGTCTGGATCGTCGTGGTGCTCGTCGTCCTCGGGGTGCTCATCGATTACTTCGGTGATGTCAACTTCGGCCGATGCTTCTTTGACGATGTCCTCTACGGATAAGTCTTCGTCTTCTAGATCGTCTTCGTCGTCGCCCTCGGCCATACCCTTAGGTAACTTGGCGGACTTGGTTGCAGTCTTGG
>JBDKLA010000003.1:0-4885 GCA_039795835.1 Actinomycetota bacterium
ATCCATCGCGCGCTTGTCGTCTGGGCCAGGGGTACTTAGGAACGAGTCGCTGTAGTAGTTAATGCCGAGGAAATCAGTTTTAACCTTGAGCAGTTCGTGATCACCAGGACGCATCACGCGATCTAGGCGGTCGCCAAAGTAGTCAACCAAGTTCGAAGGGTAGTGTCCGGTTTGCTCGGCCTCAATCCACCAACGGTTTAGCTGGGCATCCTGAAGACTGGCCAATTCTTGTAATTCCGGATCGTTTGGATCCGAGAGTCGGTAGTTGGTCATGTTGAGGGTTTGACCGACCAAGGCCGTTGGGTCAATCGCTCGAGTTGCTCGAACCGCCTCGGCGTGACCGAGCGCACTGTGGTGTGCTGCGGCAATGGCTTGGTCGAGGTCTTGTACTCCAGGAGCGTGAACACCAGACATGTAGCCGAGCCAGGTGAAACACCAAGGTTCGTTCAGGGTGATCCACTTGTCAACGCGGTCTGAATAGGCTTCCACCAACTTGCCGGCGTATTCGCCAAAACGCATCGCAGTGTCTCGGTTCGCCCAGCCGCCAACGTCCTGTAGCGCCTGAGGAAGATCCCAGTGGTACATGGTTGGTAGCGGCTTGATTCCGTTCTCGAGAAGCTCATCAATCAGTCTCGAATAGAAGTCGAATCCGCGCTGCTCGCGACGAGAGTCGCCGGTTGGGAAGAGTCGTGGCCAGGCAATCGAGAAACGGTAAGCCTGAAGCCCGAGGTCCTTCATCATCGCCACGTCCTGTGGCATTCGGTGATAGTGATCGCACGCTACGTCGCCGTTGTCGCCGTTGAATACCTTGCCAGGGGTCGCAGCGAAGGTGTCCCAGACGCTCGGTCCGCGGCCATCTTCGCGAGCGGCACCTTCAATTTGATAGCTGGCTGTTGCAGCACCCCAGGTGAAGTTACTTGGAAATGACATTTTTATCCCTTCACGGCTCCGTCCATAACTCCACTGACCAACTTGCGGCCAACGAAGAGGAAGAGCACCAGTAGCGGAGCGGTAGCCAAGAATGCGCCACCGAGGTTTAGTGCGTAGTCGATTGTGTAAGCGCTCTGAAGCTGGTTAACCGCAACCTGAACGGTGAACTGCTGAGGGTCGTTGAGCACGAGCAGTGGCCAGAGGAAGTCGTTCCACACGGCGAGGAAGCTGAACAAACCTAGGACGAATCCGCTCTGAATGATAAGTGGGAAGACAATCTGCCAGTAGATTCGGAACACACCGGCGCCGTCGATGCTGGCGGCTTCGAGCAGTTCGTTTGGCACCTGGGTGTCGATGATTTGGCGCATCCAGAACACACCGAACGCGGTAACCAGGGCTGGCACGATCAGCGCGGTCAGGGTGTTCACCCAACCGAGGTTCGCCATCAGCATGTACAGCGGAATGATTCCGAGCTGGCTCGGCAGCATCATTGTTCCGATGACAAAGAGAACCAGGAACTTACGACCCTTGAAGTTCAACTTGGCGAACGCGAAACCGGCAATCGATGAGAAGAACACCTGAGCCGCCGCCACGATGGTTCCAACGAAAACCGTGTTCCACATGGCAACACCGAAATACTCGTTCGCCTGGAATACGTGCTTGAGCACTTCAAACAGACGAGGACCGATTAGTAGGGTCGGGGTCTCCTTGGAGATCTCGTCGTTACCGTTCGAGGCAACAATGATCATCCAGTAGAACGGGAAGATCGAAACGAATCCAACGATCACCAGCACTAGGTAAGACAACGGGTTCATCTTGCGCCAGCGAGGCACTTTGCGCTTTACCGGTTCATTCATTTTTAGAGTGCTCACTTGTTGTCCTCACTCGCGATCTTTCGGGTAATTGCGAAATTTATCGCCGAAATGATCATCACGATGATCGTGATGAAGATTCCGATCGCAGCGGCGTAGCCCCAACGGTTGTTCACGAAGGCCTGCTCGTATAGGAATAGAGTCAGGGTCGAGAATTGACGACTGTCGCCACCGGACATATTGCCGCCCAGAGTGAGCGGCTCAGCGAAGACTTGAAGACCACCGATGGTGCCAACGATCAGCACGAAGGTGATGGTGTTGCGAAGCTGTGGAAGTGTGATGTAGCGGAACTGCTGCCACTTGCTGGCTCCGTCGAGTTCTGCCGACTCATATAGGTAGGAAGGAATCGCGAGCATCGAAGCTAGGAAGATAAGCGAGTTGTAGCCCAGCCAGCGCCAGGTGATCATGGTGGCGATTGCAATGTGGCTCGGTAGCGGCTCGGCGATCCAGTCGATGTGAGCCGGCATGCCGAGGTAGGTGAGAGCAAGGTTCACCAAACCGAAGTCGCGGCCGAATAGCTGACCGAAGACGATTGCGATTGCCAACACCGAGGTGATGTTTGGCACTAGCAGAATGGTTCGCCAGAAAGTAGCTGCCTTGAGGCGAGGGTTTCTCAGGATGCTCGCCAAACCAATCGCCATGATCATCTGCGGGATAGTTGAGAAGAACCA
The DNA here is from genome assembly GCA_039795835.1 of Actinomycetota bacterium. Lineage (GTDB taxonomy): Bacteria > Actinomycetota > Actinomycetes > Actinomycetales > Microbacteriaceae > Rhodoluna. The sequence continues at coordinate 2,474 of JBDKLA010000003.1, forward strand.
GATGCTGAAGGTGTTGCGAAGCGCTATCCAGAACTGCTCGTCCACAATCAGGTCGGTGAAGTTGGTGAAACCGTAAAACTGCTGGGCATCACCCAGTGGATCCCAGTTGTAGAAAGCGATTACGGTCGAGTAAATCACCGGCGCCAAACCGAAAATCAGGAACATCACAAAGAACGGAGCTACGAACGCATAACCCCAGCGAGGGTTTAGTGCGCGGATTCCATTTTCGGTTGCCTTGCGGCGTTCCGAATTTCTTTGCTTCTTCTGCTTTTCTGGCTTCTGCGGAGCGGCCGACTTGAAAACATTCGTCGGCTTACGCTTGCGCGTATCCAGTGATTGACTTGCGTTCGACATCGATTAGTTCCTAATGTTCTTATCGATTTGCGCGATGGCGTCACTCCAAGCCGCGGATGCGGTCATCTTTCCTACCGCGACCTTGGCAAGCGCCTGGCCGAAGTAGTTGTCGATGGCACGCTGATTCTTGCCCTCAAAGATTGGGCGTAGCTGGCGAGCACCGGTCACGTAGATCTGGCCGATAGGAGCGTTGCTGAAGAACTTGTCCTTATAGCCGGTTAGCGCCGGGTTGTTGTAGAGCGAGCTAGCCGATGGGAAGAGTCCGTAGCGCTTGAAGATCTCAAGCTGGATCGCTGGCGATAGGTACCAGGCGATGAAGGCCTTAGCTTCAGCAGGGTGCTTGGCTGCGATTGGCACGGTGAGCTGTGAACCTCCGAGGTTTCCACCGCCACCTGGTAGGTCGGCAACGTCCCACTTACCCGAAGTGCTAGGCGCCTGCTGCTTGATGTAGTCGAGCATCCAGGCCGGAGCTAGCACGGTCGCGAAGACACCCTTCATCATTCCCGCGTTCCAGTCGCTGGTGAACTGGTTGATTCGAGTGCTGATTCCCGAGTTCATTGCGGTGGCGGTGGTGGTGAATGCGGTCTTCACGTTGGTGTTGGTCTTGTAGATCAGAGTTCCGTTGGTCTCGTAGTACTTCTTGGCGCCCTGGTTCAAGATCGCTGGATACATTGTTCCGGCGTTGTCGATGAATCCGTAGCAGACCTTCTTAACCTTGCAAGAGTTCTTCTCTGCGGCGGTTAGCTTTGACACATAGGTCTTTCCGGTGTCGATGAATGCCTGCCAGGTTGGCCAAAGGCGAGATACTGCTGCGCGGTCGGTTGGTAGACCGTGTGCCTTGAAGAGGTCTTTGCGGTAGGCAACCTGTAGGCCACCGACGTCGGTTGGGATTCCGATTACTTTGCCGTCGTTTCCAACGCCCTGCTCCCAGCGCCAGTCGAGGTAGTCGTTTTGGTTGACCACACCGGCGAGGTTGGTGAAGTACTTAGGGTAGGAGCGGAAGAAACCAGAGTAGGAAACTTCGATTGCGGCGATGTCTGGCGTGGTGTTCGCCTTAAAAGCTGTGATAAGCGACTGGTGGTGTGCATCCATCGAGTTCTTCTTGATCTTTAGATCAATGTTCGGGTGGAGGCGCTCATACTCTTGCTCACCCCAAGGCTCAATGACGTTTCCGTAGGACCAAATGGTCACTTCGGTCTTGGTGACAGCCTGCGCTGGCTGGATTCCCGAGAAGGAAATGCCTGCCACTGTGAGTAGGGCCATCGCGGTGCGGAATACACTCTTGCGGTTCATCTTGAGCTCCTGTTATTGAAAGCTTGGGTGCCGATGTGCGTCGGCACCCAAGTACCAACATTTCGATAGTGCTATCGTGAAATCGGTTTCACGATGTTACCATTGTGCGTGAAAGCGGTTTCATAGCAAATCGGTTTTTCAAAGAATTACCCCGTTGTTACCGAATCGTTACCGACCTGGGGAAACCTAAACGGTTCCCAAAATAGTTAGGAAGAAGTAGATGAGTAAGTTCACTTCAGCAGTAAAACTGGCGGCAGCTGGCCTGGTGGCCGGGGCGCTGGTCTTCACCTCTGTCTCATCGTCGCAGGGCATGCCATCTACTCCAAAGCAGGCGGCAGTATCCAAGAAGCTTCTCTGGAAGCAGGAGTTCACCGGTAAGAGTGGCGTCAAGCCAAGCAGCAGAGTGTTCAGCTATGACCTCGGCGGTGGCGGTTGGGGCAACAACGAGCACCAAGCCTATACAAATCACAATGCCACGCTCAGCGGAACCGGAGCACTCAACCTGAAGCTTCAGAGAATCACCGTTGATCTAACTGACCTCTACGAAACCTGTCCAATTGACACCGTTGGTAACGCTTGCGAATTCGAAAGTGCACGTATCCAAACCAAGGGCAAGCTGAACTTCCAGTACGGCCGCCTGGAGGCGAGAATCAAGGTGCCGGTCGGCGATGGTACATGGCCAGCATTCTGGCTACTCGGCTCCGACATCAGTTCGAACGCCTGGCCTAACTGTGGCGAGATCGACATCATGGAGACCAAAGGCTC
>JBDKLA010000004.1:0-2841 GCA_039795835.1 Actinomycetota bacterium
CTTTCAGTAACTTAGGTAATGCCTCTGCCTGGTCATTGCCTTCAGCTAGCAAAGGTCGGCTTGCTTCACCATCTTTCCAGGTTGAGCGAGACCGAGCCTTGCCGTGGCGGAGTACCAGCAGTGGTTCCGTCTCCAGAACGCCCGCTTCGTAGTAGGCCAACAACTTTTCAAGTTGTTCCACATCGTGGCTGTAGCTCAGTTTCGCCTTTGCCTCTGCGGGCGTGAACCAAACAACCTGTGAAACTTCCTCGTTCGGCACAAACTTTGATTGAGCAAGCGCTTTGTCGCTCACCTTCGCTGCCCAGTAGTAAACCTTTTTCAGGTTCTTGTTTGGAAGGTGATATTTCTGAATCCCAAGAGGTAAACCCAGGACAATTTTCAGGCCAGTCTCCTCACGGATCTCGCGAACGGCTGTCTGTGGAAGAGTTTCACCCGGGTCAACTTTGCCTTTTGCCCAGCCCCAGTCGTCGTAGCGACCGCGGTGAACGAGAGCAACTTTAAGTTGTTCTTCTTCGATGCGCCAAAGAACGGCGCCGGCAGCGTAGACGGTCATTACTTGTTCGAAGCCTTGCGACCGGATGTAAAGCGCATCAGTTCATCTTGTACGTCGGTCAGAGGTTGGCCATTTTTGTCGAATTGGTGGCGAACCCATTTCCCATCAGGTCCCAGGTGCCAGCTTGAGAATTTCTCACTCATAGATAAGGTGAAAAGATCCTGAAGTTCTTTGATGTGGTCTGGCTGAACGATTCGAACCAGGGCCTCAACGCGACGGTCAAGGTTTCGGTGCATCATGTCGGCGGAGCCGATGAACACCTCAGGGTCGCCGCCGGCTGCGAAGGTGAAGACGCGCGAGTGCTCGAGGTAGCGTCCTAGGACCGAGCGAACCTTGATGTTTTCGCTGAGGCCGGGAACGCCTGGCTTCAGGGCACACATGCCACGAACTAGGACGTCGACCGGTACGCCAGCCTGACTGGCGCGGTACAGGGAGTCGATGATCTGTTCGTCGACAAGTGAGTTCACCTTCACCTGGATACGAGCTGGCTTGCCGGCCTCGTGGAATTCAATTTCGCGTTCGATGCGTTCGGTCAAGCCTTCGCGCACGCCGTTTGGCGAAACCAAAAGAGCCTTGAAACTTGCGTCTGGGGCGTAGCCGGAAAGCTGGTTGAACAGGCGGGTGAGGTCTTCGCCAACCTGGTCGCGTGAGGTGAGGAGTCCGTAGTCCTCGTAGAAGCGCGCAGTCTTCGGGTTGTAGTTACCGGTTCCGATGTGACAGTAACGGCGAAGGGTGTCGCCTTCTTGGCGAATCACCAGCGACAACTTGCAGTGAGTTTTGAGGCCAACGATTCCGTAAACCACGTGAACACCGGCTTGCTCAAGCTTGCGGGCCCAGGTGATGTTGTTCTGCTCGTCGAAGCGGGCCTTGATTTCAACTAGAGCCAGAACCTGCTTGCCGGCTTCGGCTGCGTCGATCAATGCGTCGACGATTGGCGAGTCACCAGAGGTGCGGTAGAGAGTCTGTTTAATTGCCAAAACCTTTGGGTCGGCAGCGGCTTGCGCCAAGAACTCCTGAACAGAAGTAGAGAACGACTCGTACGGGTGGTGAAGCAGAATTTCGCGCTCGCGAATAGCTCGGAAGAAGCTGACCTTCTCTTCGTCGGTGTTCCGTAGGTAGCGGTTGGTCACAACGTTGTGTGGTGGGAAGTGAAGCTCGGGACGCTTGATGCCGGCGATTTCAAATAGACCGGTGAGGTCAAGCGGAGCCGGTAGTCGGTAAACGTCTTCCTCGGCGATGTCGAGTTCGCGAACCAGTAGTTCTAGAACCTGCGGGTTTATGTTGCTGGCAACCTCGAGGCGAACCGGTGGGCCGAAACGTCGGCGAAGAAGTTCCTTCTCCAGAGCAACGAGCAGGTTCTCACCCTCGTCTTCGTCTACCTCGAGATCCTCGTTACGAGTGACGCGGAAGGTGTGATGTTGCAAAACTTCCATGCCGGCAAAAAGCTTGGCGAGGAACTGGCCGATGACGATTTCCAGCGGAATGAATTTGACGTCGGTGTTTCCGGTGCTGCCCGGCACTCGCACGAAGCGTGGCAGAAGTGGTGGAACCTTAACGCGGGCGAAGTGTTCGCTCGAGTCGTCTGGGTTGCGAAGAACGACGGCGAGGTTTAGTGAAAGTCCCGAGATGTAAGGGAACGGGTGGGCCGGGTCGACCGCGAGCGGAGTGAGTACCGGGAAAATCTGGTTGTCGAAGTAAGCCTTTAGATTTACCTGCTGCTCTTCTGTGAGGTCCGCCCAGGAAACTAGGCCGATTCCTTTTTCGCGAAGTGCTGGTTCCAAAACGTCCTTGAAGGTGTTGGCGTGACGCTGCTGAAGCTGGTGGGCTTCAGCGCTAATCGCGGTAAGTACTTCCTGCGGCTCTAAACCTGAAGCCGAACGCACAGCCAAACCGGTGGCGATTCGACGCTTGAGGCCGGCCACGCGAACCATGAAGAACTCGTCGAGGTTTGAACCGAAGATCGCGGCAAAGTTTACGCGCTCCAACAGCGGTAGCGTTGGGTCTTCGGCGAGCTCGAGTACGCGGCGGTTGAAAGCCAGCCAGCTGAGTTCGCGGTCTAGGAAACGGTCAATCGGCAAATCACCCATGTCGGGTAGTGCGATGGCCATGGTTTCTTCAGACATAGGAGTAATTCTGCCACCTTTAGGTGACGCTTAGGAAAACAGTTAGTAACCTACGGGAACTTCTTCAGGTGCTGATTTGTCTGGGTTGAACGAGTAGCCGCGGTTACGAACGGTGTCGATTAGCGCTTCCAGATCGCCGAGTTTGAAGCGAAGACGACGAATGTG
>JBDKLA010000005.1:0-16989 GCA_039795835.1 Actinomycetota bacterium
GAGAACGACTTGTCCCAGAAATAAACCGGCACCGCTTTGAACAAGACCTTGAAGTTTGGCAACAGAAGCACGGTCAGGTTTGGCGCTGAAGAGATTCTCCATTCACCGTTTTCTTGAAGCAAACGGAATTCCAAGATTCGACTCGCTCCAGGCTCGGAAATGTAGGTGCCGTCGGCTTCCACTCTGGCGTCAAAGTGAACTTCTAGACGCAGCTTGGTTCCGGTGTTCGAAAGGATATCCACCGAACCCGTCTGGATAAGCGTTTCGTAGCTTGGATGCCACTTGGATGAGTAATTGAGAGTCAGGAATTTTCGAGCGACTGAGTAGTCGTCCTGGGGACCGTTTCCGGCATAGAGGAAGCCGTTGATGAGTTGCTCCTGATTGGCTCCCGCGCTCGGACCGGCCGGCGAGTAGTAGAGCGACTCGTTGGAGCCGGCGGTTGCCAACTCCGGACCGAGCTGATCAACCGGGCTAAACGGTAGGGAAACACAGGACGCCAAAACGAGGACGATTGACAGGAGACCTAAAGACTTCAGAACCTTGGCGATCATTCGATCTTCCTCTGGCTCAAAGTCTCGCCAAGCGGCAACGGCGACTCGGTAAAAATGCCGTCCTTCTTCTTTGGCAGAGTGATGCGGAAAGTGGTGCCCTGATTTTGCTTGGACGTCACCTGCAACCAACCGTGGTGCAGGTGGGTGTCTTCGAGAGAAATTGCCAGGCCGAGGCCGGTACCGCCGGTGGTTCTCTTTCGAGCAGGGTCGGCGCGCCAGAATCGGTCGAACACCCGGTCCATTTGGTTTCTCGACATACCGACACCGAAGTCGGTGATAGTTACTGCAACAGCAGTCTTCGACTGGCCAACCTCGATGACGATTGGCTTGCCGGCGCCGTGTTCGATTGCGTTGGAGATCAGGTTGCGAAGCACTCGTTCGATGCGACGGCGGTCGAGATCGGCCATTACCTCAGCCTTAGGTGCCTTGACCTTGAGTTCACATCCCAAGCTTTCAGCGAGTGGCTCAAGGCCGGCCACGGCCAACTGCACCACGGTTTTGAGGTCGTTGTTTTCGATTTCGGCGGTAACGGCGCCTGCGTCGTAGCGGGAAATTTCCAAAAGGTCACTGAGTAGTGATTCGAATCTGGCCACCTGGGAAATCAGCGTGTCCAGCGAACGCTTGGCCTTGTCGTCCAGTTCGGAGCTTCTCGCTTCCAGCATTTCCGCGGCCAGCTTGATCGTGGTGAGCGGCGTACGAAGTTCGTGCGACACATCGGAAACAAATCGCTGCTGCATCTTGCTGAGTTTGCTCAACTCACCGATCTGAGTTTCCAGGCTCTGTGCCATTTTGTTGAACGAGCGCGCGAGGGTAGCCACAATGTCTTGACCACGTTCCGGCAGGCGCTTGTCGAGCGAGCCTTGGGCAAGAGCTTCAGCAACCTCGGCAGCTTTCTCAACCGGGGCGACGATTCGCCCGGTCACAAAGTAGGCCACAATACCCAGTAGCAGAATCATGATGATGCCACCAAATGCGAGGGTGTTCTGCATGAAGTCGAGGGTGGCCTGTGTGTCGGAAATGTCGTAAACCAGATAGAGCTCATACTGACCGGCAACCGGAATCGACATCTTTGATCCAACGATTACGGTCGGCTGGTTCACACCAGCGACTAAAAGGTTCACGGTTCGGTAGATCAGGCGATTCTCGGTCTTGGCGACCTTCGTTCTCAGGCTTAGCGGGATGTCCGAGTCGGCGAGAGTGGTCGAAATCGGAGACTGAAGAAACTGGTCGGTTGCCTGATTTGGCGTTCGAAGTAGTGCCACGCGCCTAGAGCCGCTCGCGGAATTTTGCTCGAGGTTTGGAACCACCGAATTCACCAAAACTTGAAGACTAACCACGTCGGTGGCGCCGGAAGAGTTGAAAGTATTCTGCACGTCAACTGCCGCACGGCGAGACTCTTGAAGAATTTGCTGAACGCGAGTTTGGAACAGACCGTTACCGATCGAAATCGAGAGGAAGCCACCCACAGCAACCAGAGCCACAGCACTGAGCGCCACGGTCATCGTCACATAACGTAGTTGAATCGAACGCCGGAAGGCGCCGATGATGTTGCTAAAGATTCGGGCGAACAACTATGCCTGAACTAAAACTGTCCGGCTTTGTAACCTACACCGCGCTCGGTCACCACGATCTTCGGGTTGTCCGGGTCGTCCTCGATCTTTGAACGAAGACGCTGAACGTGAACATTCACGAGACGAGTGTCGGCGTCGTAGTGGTAACCCCAAACCTTTTTTAGTAGGTCTTCGCGCTTGAAAACCTGCTTTGGAGCCTCGGCGAGGGTCTGCAAGAGGTTGAACTCGAGTGGCGTTAGAGCGATGCGCACGCCGTCGCGGCGAACCTCGTGACCGAGCACGTCGATGACCAGTGGACCAATCACCAGTTCGTTCACCTCGGGCTTTGGCTTTGGTCGAAGACGTGCCTCGATGCGTGCCTGTAGCACCTTGAACGAAGGCATTGGCTTGAAAATGTAGTCGTCGGCACCTGCTTCGAGGCCGGCCACAACGTCCTCGTCGTCGGTTTTAGCAGTCAGCATGATTACCGGAACACCGCTGAGTGCGCGGATCTCCTTGCAAACCTCAATACCGCTGGTTGGAGGAAGCTGGATATCTAGCAAAACCAGGTCAGGATTGAAGCTCTTGAAAGCCAACAGCGCGTTCACGCCGTCGAGGGAACCAACCGCTTCGTAGCCAGCGGTTTCCAACATGTCGCACAGCTGGCGGTTTAGAAGCTCTTCGTCTTCAATTACTAAAACTTTGTGGACCATGATTCGCCTTTAGTAACGGTAGTGATCTACCTTGTAAGGACCCTCGACCGAAACGCCGATGTAGCGAGCCTGCGAAGGGGTTAGTTGAGTTAATTCCACACCAAGTGCGGCTAGATGTAAACGGGCAACCTTTTCATCCAGTTCCTTAGGCAGAATGTAAACGCCTAGTGGGTATTGTTCACGCCTGGTGAAGAGCTCGATCTGAGCCAAAACCTGGTTGGCAAACGAGTTACTCATCACGAAGCTTGGGTGACCGGTTGCGTTACCAAGGTTCATGAGGCGACCTTCGGATAGAACTAGCACCGAACGACCGGTGGCCAGACGCCACTCGTGAACCTGCGGCTTGATCTCGATCTTCTGGGCGCCAGGCATCTTGGCAAGGCCGTCCATGTCGATCTCGTTGTCGAAGTGACCAACGTTGGCGATGATTGCGAGGTGCTTCATGCGCTCAATGTGCTCCGGACGAATGACACCGTGGTTTCCGGTAGCGGTAATAAAGATGTCTGCGGTCTCAACCACCGATTCGATGGTTGCCACCTGGTAGCCATCCATGGCTGCCTGAAGCGCACAGATCGGGTCGATTTCACTGACGATTACGCGGGCACCCTGGCCGGCCATGGCCTCGGCAGCACCCTTACCAACGTCTCCGTAACCGGCAACAAAAACAGTCTTTCCACCGATGAGTACATCGGTGGCACGGTTGATGCCGTCTGGCAACGAGTGACGAATTCCGTACTTGTTGTCGAACTTTGACTTGGTGACCGAGTCGTTCACGTTGATCCCAGGGAACAGAAGTTCACCCTTCTGGAACAGCTCGTAGAGGCGGTGGACACCGGTGGTGGTTTCTTCGGTTACGCCGATGATTTCTTCGGCGATACGGGTGAAACGATCTGGCGAAACCTCTAGTGAGTCACGTAGTAGGTCGAGAATCACGCTGAACTCGTGTGAGTCGTCTGGTGCGGTTGCTGGAACCGAACCGGCGAGCTCGTACTCGCGCCCCTTGTGAACCAATAGGGTTGCGTCGCCGCCGTCGTCCAAGATCATGTTTGGGCCCATGTACTCGGCGCCCTCTGCCGAAGCTTCGGCAGACCAGTCGAAGATGCGCTCGGTGCACCACCAGTACTCTTCCAGCGTCTCACCCTTCCAAGCGAAAACTGGAACACCGGCAGGCGAAGCGATTGAACCGGAACCTACAACGACCGCCGCGGCGGCTTCGTCCTGGGTTGAAAAAATGTTGCAGGAAGCCCAGCGAACTTTTGCACCTAGGGCCACCAGGGTCTCGATCAGAACCGCGGTCTGCACGGTCATGTGCAACGAACCGGCAATGCGAGCACCGGCCAGTGGAGCACTTGCGGCAAATTCTTCACGAAGTGACATAAGTCCAGGCATCTCGTTTTCGGCGAGACGAATCTGGTGGCGACCTGATTCTGCGAGATTCAGATCGGCTACGCGATACTCAAAGGCGGTTTTCTGCATACCTCAAGTTTACCCGCACTAAACTCGGGGTCATGGCAGCATTCCGAGCTAGACGCGAGCGACACGGACGTCCTCCGCGCGGTGCGATGCTCGCCCACTTGGAAGGCCGAAGCCCGCTGGGATTCTTTGAATCGGTGGTTGCCAGCTCGGTGGAGTTTTTGCGAAACGCCTGGCCGGAAGAACTGGAACACCTCACCTGGCAGGTTTCCGATGCGCCACCGATATTGAGGCAGGGAGATGAGGTTCCCCGCTACGCCATAAATCGCGAAAAGTTTCGAATCACTCTGTTTCGAATCCCGATTGAACGCCTAACGCACCACCGTCGCACCGACAAGATGGACGAGCGTTTTCACATCGAACAGTACGTTTTTTTGGCAACCGCAGAACTCATCGGCAAAGATCCTGGTGAACTTCTACCGGATCGATTCAAGCCCTAGCGAACGGTGATCTTCAGTTGTCCGCCGACATTTCGATAGTCGAGCACTGGAATCACTCCGATGCCACCTCGGACATCGACCACTTGACTCACCGCAACTGAGCGGTTTGAGGTAATCGTGTAGCTGGTTCCCTCGCTTACCTGATAGACGAGGTTTGAATTTGCGGCAACCTTTAGCTCGCGACCGTTTACGGTCACCTTGGCTTCCTTGTTGTTGCCGTTGACAATTGAAAGTTTGGTCGTGGCGCCGCTTGCCGCGGTGAAACCTGCATTCAGTTTGCGAGGAGCCACCGACTGCGCCCAGGCGAAGTCTGGCTTGGTTCCGCTCATTCGGCTGTATCTAGCGGATGCCAGCACCGGCACATCGGAGTTAATCTGAACCGAGTAGTTTCCGTCGGCAAGATCGACGAGATCGAAATCCTTGGTTGAGCCAGCAGGAACATCTCCCTGCAACACGTTTCCGAAACTAGAGCCATCGGCGCCTTGAATCTGCGCAGTGAATTTGGCCGGCTTATCGCCTGGAGCAGTAACTCGCAGGATTGGCTTGGTGTCGGCGAAGTTTTCATCCGCCGAAGCCAATGCCGCCAACTTGGAAGTGCCGCGAAGGAAAATGCCGGGGATTAGAACCTGCTGGCTTGGCTCGGCCGATACTCCCACCAGGTCTAGCCCGCCGGGAGTTAGACCACGAACGGTCTTCTGCTGAAGCCAGATGCCTAGCTCGGCACCGCGCACCGAAACCTGCACGGCAAACGTTTCGGTTTTCGGTGCGAACGAGGAAAGCGGAAGCACGGTTACCTTTTTGGCAGGCGCCGATATGCCGCTAAGACCAGAGCCCTGAATTGGACCGCTGGTTCCGAATAGTTGCAGGCTGACCGTGGCATCCACGGCAGTTGGATTCGCCAAAACCAGAAGCGCCTCTCGCCCAACGGTGTTATCGCCGCCAACCAACCAGGCCGAGTTTGAGCCGGGTACACAATTTACGCCACTCAAACCGAAGGCCTGCTTGCCGTTCGCCGATTGAAGTTGGATGGCATTGAAACTCTTGGAACCACCCGCGGTTCCACTGAGCACGATGTCATCGTTTGAAGTCTGCTTAATAGCTACGCCAGCGTCATTTCCGAAGGCATCAACCGAACCGGCCTGAGTGAACGAGCCAATGGTTACCCCGTTTTGTCCGCCGTTTACAAAAACCGGTCCTGGGCAAACCAGAGTCGGCTGTTTCGGCTGAACCGTGACGGTTTGAGGAGCGGTATCCTGACCGACCCTGGTCGGACTGAATTCCACAAACAGCACAGCCGCGGCCGCCACACCCAAAGCCAACAGCAAGCCGAGAATTCGCTTAAACATCTAGCTCACTCTCACTCTGGTCGATGAAGATCACCGAGTCGGTAGCCTGCTTGGTCTTCGGACGGGAAGGAATGGCCAAGAGCACGAACCCGAGCAGCGTGGTTAGCTGGATTCCCTTGGTCAAAGACCACGGGCTGTGCTCGGTTGCCGGATTGTCAGCGGCCGACATCCCACCCACTCGCCATAGTTCACCAAACGGCGTTAGTCCCGCGCTTTCAAGCAGCGCGGACGACTCGAGAGCGGCCACGACCGAAGCATTCTGTTCGCCGTTGGGCACCAAAATGTAGCCAACCTTGTTCTGCTCTAGAACGCTGGCATCGGCCGCTCCGTTTCCGGAAACCAGGTCTCCCACGACCTGCGCGATTGCCTGATAGGTGGTCGTTTTGTTTACGTCGTTGCCAGCAAATCGGTAAGCGAGGTTGGAGTCTTCGAGGTGGAGACCGGCGATCGGCAGCCACTTCACCCCATAGCCCTTGGTCACACTGTCGATAACCAGTAGCTGGAGGTCGGTTCCCTGCTCGGCTTGTTTCTGAAGCAGTAGCGGAACCACCGAGGTGTCGCTGGCTATTGCAGTTGGCTTGGCCGTCGTAGCATGCCAGGCCAGCGGAAGAGCTGTAACAGCCAGCACGATTGCAACCGAGGCGAGAGCAAAGCGCGCCTTTAGTGCAGAAGCAAAATGGACCGCGAGCGCGATCACCGTGAGCCCAACGATTGCCGAAACGGCGTGCCCAGAGCTAGCCTGCCCGTCTGGGAATCTGAGCGACTGAACAAAGCTACTCAGGACGTAAGCGGCGACACCAAATAGGAAGATGACCAAACTGACCACCCAACGCTTCACCAGGAGTGCGAAGACAGCTAGGACACCAATCGCGACGAGTGAGGCATCGATCCAGATTTGATTGGTGACCAAGGCGTCCACAGCAGTGGTGGCTTTGGTAATCCCTACGGTTGGCTCGGCTAAGAGCGCGAGCGGATGTCCGAGTCCGACGATTTCGTACAGGGCGAGCGGTAGGTAAATGGCTGCGAGTGGTAGCGGAATCCAGAACAGGTAGCCCAGTCTTCGAATTTTGGTGAACGCCACAAGTGCGAGACCGAGCAGACTTAGTGCGATCAGCGCTGGGGCTGCTGCGCCAACGGCCGCCAACAGGATTCCCGAAAGACCAACCCACGACCAGGTCCTGGAATCAGATCTGGCCGAGCCACTTCTTCCGAGCCCAGCGGCTCGAGCAATGGCAAATACCAGCCACGGGCTAAGTACGGTGGCAACGATGGCTGGGTACTCTGCCGCAGCCAGGCTTGCGGTAAAGGCTGGCAGAAGAGCGTAGACGAGCGCGCCCAGATTTCGCTGCCAAGCCTTCGGAGTGAGAAGTGAAAGAGCACGCCAAGCACTGGCAAAAGCCAGGGCACGGCCAAGCCAAACCAGGAACACGAGCGATAGGTTTGGTGCCCAGAAGGTGAGCGAAGCCAGAACCAATAGCACCCAGTTGAACGGGTCGGATGGCGCTACAAATCCTTGGCCAATCGGTTGCCAACTGGCACCCGCTCTAGCGAACACGTTGAACCAGTCGTTAGAGAGCGGCAGAGCCGAACCACCGGACAGCGCTTCGGATAGCGGGAACTGGCTCCAACTCAGCGCAAGCAGCCCGAGCACCAAAACCCAGGCGCCGCTCTGATTGAAACTCTTCGGACGCGATTCGGCAACCAGTTCGTGATCGCCACGTTCGAACGCGGCCAGAGAGTGAGCCGCCTCCTCAGACTCAATTGCCTGACGATTGTGCTTGGCTACTTCCTCCCAGGACGCTCGCAACGGTTTCAACGTCTTGGTGGGCAGCTTGCCGGCACCCGATCGCGAAGCAAGTCGCTTCGGAAGGGTTAGAAAACCCCAGAACCCGGCGCGAAGCTCAGACCACAGATAACCCGGTCGCTTCTGAGCCAGTCGCCAGAACATTCGGTAAATCGTTACCAACGGCAAAACTAACCAATAGAGCAACGCCAGCGGTAATGGGTCGTGGGTCAACCGAAGTTGAATGGTTGCCTTGCGAAGGGCAGTACGCACGCTTCCACCGAGCCACTTTTTGCCTCGCTGGCCATTGAGCGTGAGGCTGGCGTGAGCGACCTTAGCCCTGGGCGCAGTAACCACACGGTAACCGTGGCGTCGAAGGCGCATTGACAGATCGATGTCGGCGGCCAAAGTGGCCACGCCGTCGTTCAGCCCACCAACCTCTTTATAGGCGTCGGTGCGAACCAGCATTGCCGAAGTTCCAATTGCAAAAACATCGGTTACGCGATCGTGCTGGCTTTGGTCCAGCTGGCCTTTTACCGGATTGATGATTTCGCCGAAGCGGGAAAGGGTCAGGCCCAACTGCGAAATTTCGCGGGGACGAACCGTGGACAACTGCATCGGACCAATTTGCGCGATGGTGTCCGAGTTTTCGGTTGCCTTCAGAAGTTCTTCTAGCGCATTCGCCTTGGGTTCGCTGTCGTCGTGCACGAACCAGAGCCAGTGGTCTTTGCTGCTCTCCAGGTCTTTGAGAGCGTCGGAAATGACCGAGCCGAGCTTTTGGGTGTCGTTTTCAACCCCCAAAATTCTGGTGGGTTTAAGTGTTTGTGATTCGATAGCGGCACGTGCCCGAGAAGCGTTAGCCCGCTCGTTGTGAACAACGAGCAGTGCTGTAACTTCGGTTGGCACGGCCTAACTCGTTTGAGTTTTTAGGCGCGCTTCTTTAGCTTGCGGCGCTCACGCTCGGATAGGCCACCCCAGATGCCGAAGCGCTCGTCGTTGGCTAGTGCGTATTCCAGGCACTGAGTCTTTACATCGCAGCCGGCGCAGATGCGCTTTGCTTCGCGGGTTGAGCCACCCTTTTCAGGGAAGAACAGCTCTGGGTCGGTCTCGGCACATACTGCCTCGGCCTGCCACGCTAGCGGGTTGTCGTCACCGTCGGAGTATGCCCCCGCGACACCTAGGAACTGTGGATCAACAAACCAGTTTGCCGGAATTCCGTTTTCGTCTCGCATCTTTACCCAATCTTTTGGCGAACTAACGCCGTTGTAATTACAGCCATGTTATTACCTATTTCCCAAATTGCGAAATCGAACTTTGAACCTTTTCTTGAAGGCTGATTTTGCCCTGTTGGTAGGCTGTTTCCTATGACTGTACTAGTTACCGGTGGCGCCGGTTACATCGGCTCACACGTGGTGCGCCTGGTACAAAATCGCGGACAAAAAGTGGTCGTCGTGGACGATCTTTCCGAAGGGTTTTCAAGCCGCATCGGTGGCGCTCCCCTGGTCAAAATTGACCTAGCCTCAGAAAGCGCCAAAGACGAACTAGCCCAGGTTTTCGCCGAACACGAGGTCACTTCGGTGATTCACCTCGCCGCTCGCAAGAAGGTTGGCGAATCGGTAGAGCGCCCAGAGTGGTATCACGAGCAAAATGTTGGTGGGCTCACTAATCTCTTGGACGCCATGAAATCCGCTGGCGTGCACCGCCTAGTCTTTTCCTCCTCGGCGGCAACCTACGGTGTTCCCGATGTGGATCGGGTTTCCGAAGACTTCGATTGCAAGCCAATCAACCCATACGGCAAGACCAAACTCGAGGGCGAACACCTGGTTCAAGAAGCCAGTCGTGACTGGGGCCTGCGTGAAGTTTCGCTACGCTACTTCAACGTTGCCGGTACCGGATGGCCAGAACTGGTGGACACTCAGGTGGCTAACCTGGTGCCAATCATCTTCAAGTCACTTGCAGAAGGCAAGCCGCCGATTGTTTTCGGAAACGACTGGCCAACGCCGGATGGCACCTGCGTTCGCGACTACGTGCACGTGCTAGACCTAGCCGAAGCGCACCTTGCAGCGCTCGACTATCTAGAAGATGAAAACCGCCCCTACGACGTCTTCAATGTTGGCACCGGCGAGGGTTCGAGCGTCCTGGATGTAATCAACACAGTGGCCGAGGTGACCGGATGCGATATCGAGCCGATCATCGAACCGCGGCGCGCTGGCGATCCCGCTTACCTCTGTGCCGATGTCTCAAGAATCAGCGCTGTCCTGGGGTGGCAAGCCAAACAAAACCTTCGTGAAATCATTTCCTCGGTTTGGGAAGCTCAGTCCAAATGAGCGAGCCCATCACAACATCCATTCGAGTGGTCGTCGACCGTTCGTCGGCTGGCTATCGAACCCGATTCGGCACCGCCTATGCCGCGCTAGCAATCCTGATGGGTGGCGATGCAATTCGCTACGCAATTGGCTGGCTCGGCTGGGGTATCGCCCTGGGAGTTCTTCTGGTCGCCACCCTGATCCAACTTTTCCGCATCGACTGGCGTGGAGCAGTCCGAAGAATGCCGATGCCGCTAAAGGCCCTACTGGGGCTCATGCTGGTTGGTTCGATCTGGTCAAATTACCAGGTTGTCAGCCTCGGGGCTGCGCTCGTTCAGATCGCCACAACTTCCTTTGCCGTTTTTCTTGCAACCGCCTTCGACTGGCGCGAGATCCTTCGACTCATTGCCGGAACTCTGCGAGGCATTCTCTTCGCCTCGGTGCTTTTCGAGCTTTACGCGGCGCTGATTGTGCGTGGTCCAATCGAACCATTCTTCCCAAACTATTCGGGCGATAAACCACCCGCAGTTGCCTTCTACTGGACCCAGGGAAATCTCTTCACTAACGACCGCATTCAGGGAATCGTTGGTAACTCCAACATGCTCGCCTACATGGCGATGATCGGTCTCGTGGTCTTTTCAATCGAGGTAGCCGCCAACACCACCTCTCGGTTGGTGAGCGCACTTAGCTTCCTGGCAGCAATCCCGATGCTGCTCCTGAGCCGCTCGGCAAGCATTGGCTTCGCATTGGCAGCGGTGGTCGCTGCAGCCGTTGTGTCAATTGCTGCCGAAGGTAAAGACCGCGACACCAGACACCGCTACTACCGAGTTGCCTGGGGTGTTATCGGAACGGCGGCACTGCTGGTCCTCACCTACCGAGCCCAAATCTTCAGCCTGATCGGCAAGTCGCCCGACATGACCGGTCGCACCAAAATCTGGAAAATCGTACTCAATCTAATTGACCAGCGACCGCTTCAGGGCTGGGGTTGGTCGTCCTACTGGGTGCCCTGGGTCGAGCCATACAAGGGTCTCGTAGTCATCCACCACGTTCCCTACTACCAGGCGCACAACGCGTTTCTCGACGTTTGGATGCAGCTGGGAATTTTCGGCCTGGGCCTATTCCTGCTGCTAATCGGCGTTACTTTTGTTCGCCTCTGGCGACTGGCCGTGCGCCACACCAACCCTCTTTATCTGTGGCCGATTTTGGTGTTCGTTGGAATCGTGACCCAGAACCTCACCGAAAGCCGCATTCTGGTTGAGATCGGTTGGGTGCTTCTCGTGCTCTTTGCAGTGAAGGTTCAGGAACCTGCCGAAAACCTAGAGCCTCTAGGACGCACGCCAAAGCGCGCTCGCTTAAAGCGCCTGGCTCAGCGCTAAGGAAGAATCAGAACCTGACCAACCGTCAACTTGTCGGTGGTTAGGTTGTTGAGAGTACGTAAGGTCAGGCGCTTGGTCTTGAACTTAATGGCCACCGAGTAAAGGGTGTCCTTGGCAACCACAACGTAGCTGGTTGGATTTCCCTTTGGTAGCTCTGAAATCAGACTTGCCGAAACCAGTGCCGCCGGAGTTTGCCCGTTCGAGAGCGTTGTGTATTCGTCGTTGGTTCGAATCAGTCGAAGCTTCTTGTTCTCGAGCTTGTACTTCTTCGTGCCCAGCGCCAGCAGAGTTCCAACTCGGTTGGCGTTTGGAGTTAGGCGCTGGCAGGTCTTGGCGTCGAGAGTGGTTCCAACTCCTGGCCATTGCGAAACGGCATTGTTGTCGATCTGGATTAGCGCACCCGCGTCTTCGAGGTAGGTGTTTTGACCGCAAATCACCTTCTGCCAGTCGAGTGCCGAAGCGGTGTTGTATCCGGCCAACTGGGCGCGGGTAACCACCTTCGGCGTCTTGGCATTGAAGGCCGTCGCCAACTTGGTATTTAGTCGCAAGCCCTTTGCCCAACCATCGATTAGGTATAGGTTGCCGGATTCTTTGACCTTGACCACGGTTCCAGGCGCAATGACGGGGTTGGAGGTCATAACCGCATCGATTGCGCTCTGCGGCCAAATCTGAACGTCTGGGCTGGTGAGCATCGGAAGGAATGCCGTGGTTTCGGCAGGGTCCAACGACAGTCGCTTCGAACCGTTGGCAATGAGGTAACTCGGCGCCTTGACATCTGCGGCGCGAACGGCAAACGGTGTGGTCAGAGCGGTTCCCGGCGCAGCGTCGATTCGGCTGATTACCGCGGACGGAATCGCAACCGGGTTGGCGACCACATTACGAATGTCGGTGATGGTTTGCTTTCCAGTTGCGGTCAGCAGATAGCCGACGCTAATGCTGGTTCCAATCGGAGAAATGGTTGCACCCTGAGTCAGCTTGGCAACCGATTCCGCCGTTAGGGTTCCGGTCGATCGCGTGAACCTCCAAGTCGTCGCCGCCTTTATTTCGTCGTAGAGCGACTGCGCCATAGGGAAATAGGTTCCGCCGGCGTATATGCCGTAGCCGCCGGTGGTTGAGTTCTCGAATAGGTTGTTGTCGGCGATGACCGGGTTGCCGAGCGGTAGCGACGAGAAGTTGGAGGCCGAAAGCACGCTCGCTGCCGGTACCGGAGCGACGGCTGCGCTCAGGCTGGCGGCATCGAGAACCTGCCGACGCTTACCGTTTTCGATCAGGAAGTTTCCAGCGGTCGACTTGGTGTAGGTGGTCACGTAGCTGGTTGTGCTGCCAACCGTGAAACCGGAAAGTTCTGCGGTGGTAAATGTCGGTAGCGAACCGAAGACATCGGTTTCGGTAAAGATCGCTGGGGCAATTGCTTTGGCGGTGGCGGCGTCAGCCACGCGATACCGCTTGTTGCCAACCAGGTAGTAGTGCTGCGAATCGGAACTGCAGTTGACGAATCGACCCGGGTCGGTTTTTGCCGTAAAGGAGTTGAGATATGCGGCTGGAACCAAGCCGGTAGGACCAAAGGCTGCGTAGTGCGCCAACTGGCTAGCGGCTAGCGGATATCGATCGGCATAGCCGTCGACCAGGTAGGTGGTTCCGGTGTTCGTGGCCTTCATGAGGATTGGGGCAGGAATCGTTGCCAACTGAGTCGTGGTCACGGTAACCGCAGTGGCTGGATCCTTACCGATTGCCGTTATCTGAGCCGGTGAAACCTTGAAACGCTGGTTCGCGCTGATGTACCAGGTGTCGGTGCTGGTCTTGAGTAGCGAACCTAGCGGCACACCGGTGGTGAACTTACTGAGGAAGTCTGCAGAAACTTTGGCGGTGCTTCCAAACTTTGCCATGGCGGTGTTCATGGTCGCGTTGAGCAGATGCTTGTTTCCGCCGCTCAGGAAATACTTGGTGTTTGGAGTTGGGCCGGTGAGGAACGCAGCGGTCTGAATCTTGTTCAACTGTGCCGTGGCAATCACGGTGGCATTCGCCCAACGGCGTCCGAGAGCGGTAGCCAGCGCCTCGGTAGGAATCAGGATTTTCTGTCCGTCTTCAATGTCGTAGCGAACACCAGAAGAATCTTGGACGAGTTCGTTGACCGGATCAGCGAGAGTGAAACCGTTCAGGATCGAATCCTTGACCGTACCGGTGGCACCCATAACGCTGAGTGCCTTAAGCAGTTCTGCACTTTCAACCGGAGCCTTGTTCGAACCCTGAAGCAGGTAGACCTTGTTGGTGGTAGGAGACTTGGCGAAAACGAGACCGGGCAACTTAGAAATCTGTGGGTCGGTTAGCACCGGAGCGTTGTCCCAGACCAGGCCGAGAGCGGTCGCCTGGGCGGCATCGGCCAACTTGAACTTGAGACCGTCGCTCACCAGATAACGGTTGTTGAGCTTGTCGGCCACGATGTTGCCAAGGTCTCCGCCGTCGGTGAAGCTGTTTACGAAGGTGCTGGAGTGGGCACCGATCTCACCGAGAGTTTTGTAATCGGCCACCGCAGCATCGTTTGGAAGTCGATAGCGAACGTTGTTTTCAAGGTTCACCAGATAGACCGGTCCGTCTGGTGTTGCCTTCGAGCGAATGAGGTTTACACCCACTGTCGGATTTCCAAACCAGTTCCAGAAGTAACGCCAGAAGTTTCGGTTTCCGTAGGCGCTGCACTTGTCGCCGGTGCCGCCAAGGTTATTTAGGGCGGCAGCATTCGGCTGGTAGGGGGTGTAGTAATAGAGGTTGGCTGTAGCCTGGCTCTCGATGTAAACCGGCTTCTTACCGCAGGCGGTGTTCGGGTGGTAGTAAATGTTGTGCACCGCACCAGGTTTGTAGTACTTGATGGTTCCAGCTGGGTGGCCGTAATACTGCATCTGCCAAGCGGCACGGTAAAGCTGCCAAAACAGGCGCGAAGTCTTGTTGGAGTCTTGGCCGCAGACCTGGGGTGCGCTGTCGGGGCAACCGTAGCCCATGGCTGCCTTGTACATGTAGGTTGTAGGGTCGGCCGCCGTTACCAGCCCCTGTTCCTTCTGAAGCGTGACCAACAGCACCTGCGGGTTAATCTTGCAGGCAACGGCCACCTGGTAAATAATCGTGGACGCCGCGATCGGTCCGTTCGAGGCTGGCACGGTGTCGCAGAGGTGAAGGTTGTAGTCGTGGAGGTTACTGCGAATGGCAACCGAACCAACCACAACTTCGGTGTAGTTTCTCAAACACTTCGGGCCACCGTCGCCGTCTGTGCAGACCGGAACCTTGCTCTCCAAGAACGATTGGATCGACGAAGCCGACATGGTTCCGTAGTCGAAGAAAACGGTATCGGAAATGATCAGGCCAGGCTTGAACGCGGAGCCACTCAACGCATCGCTCGGGCTGGAAACCACGACCAACCCAACAAAGGCCAACAGTACCGATACTGCAGCCCCTACGATTCGTCGAAAGCTACGGTTCATTATTGGATCTGGATGGTCCCGTTTGCAGAAGTTCCGGTCGACTTCGATGAGGTGTACTTCACGGAGAAGTTAATTGGTGCGGTCTTGAAGTTGCTCAGCGGCGACTGCATCGAAGCGCAAACAGTGGAGTTCACGTTCTGAACGGCCGTCACGGTTACTTCCTGCTTGATGTCACCCTGGGTCAGAGTTAGCACACACTTTCCGTCGTCCTCAAGGACGCCCTGTGCCTCAGCGACCACCTCCACGTAACCGTTGTCGACAAATGCCGAAGAGTCGATGATTCCAATCGTCACCTTCTTAAGCGATGGGTCTTCGGTTGGAGTGGGCGTAGGAGTCGGCGTCTTGGTTGGTTCAAGAGTGTGGGTTGGAGTTGGCGTAGGGTTCGGGTAAAACATGCTGCAACCGCTCAGGGTTAGCGCAGCAAAAACACCGACACCGGCAAAAAGAATTTTGTGCTTCATCTTCGTCCTCCAACTCCTTAGGACTATCGATATAAGACTATCTGCGGGTACCCCAAACAGCACCTATGACCCGCCCCGAAGCCTTACCGTCTTCGAGCGAGTTGAACTTCTGTTGCCAGTGTTTGTAGGCACTCTGGAAGGTCTTTGCGGTTTCTGGGAGTTTCCCAAGAGTTTCGATGACCTCGGCTTCGGTTCGCAAGATTGGGCCGGGCGCTTCGGTTTCGAAATCAAAATAGAAGCCGCGTTCGGCTCGGTAGCGCTCAAGATCTGGAGCTAGGAAAATGATTGGCTTACCGCTTACCGAGAAATCGAACATTACCGAGGAGAAGTCGGTGATCAGAACGTCGGCGGCGATGTAGAGCTCGGTGACATCCGGGTAGCGAGTCACATCGAGCGAGGTTCCAGCCGCCTTAGCCGAGCTGACGTTGTGGGTGTTGGTGTGCCCGCGGAACATCATTTGGAAGCCTTCGGGAAGCTTGATGTCTGGCTCCAGGTAGCTCACCAAATCCCAGTTGCCGGTAGCGGTTCGCTGGTAGTCGCGCCAGGTTGGTGCGTAGAGGATGAGAACGGTCTTGGCGTCGGTGACTCCAAGCGATTCGCGAATTCGAGCGCGGTCCTCTGGTGTGTGATTCTTCAGGCGATCGTTTCTCGGGTAGCCGGTTTCCAAAACCTTGCCCTTGTAACCGAAGGCTCGCGGAAGCACCTCGGTGCAAAACGGGCTCGGGCTAATCAGGTAATCCCAGAAACCCGCCTCGCGGTCCATGGTGTCGAGGTAGCTCTTGGTGAGCGAGCCCGGCGGGATGTCGAGAGCCAGTCGCTTGAGTGGCGTTCCGTGCCAGGTTTGAAGGTATACCTGCCCTTGTACTTTCCGGAAGTACCAAGGCAGCGAGGTGTTGGCCACGATGTACTCGGCGCTGGCTAACAGGTCTAGCCACTGCTTACTTTCGAAGCGAACTCCGGTGGCCCCTTCCGGAGCCTTAGTGTTCGGGCCGGTCGTCCAGAAGAATTTCAAATCCGAACGAGTTTTTTGTAATTCCAAAAAAATGTCGAGCGGGTTATCGCCGATCATCTTCCCGTTGAACGAGTCGAACAGCACCACGCCTTTTTGAATAGCCAACTTTCCCGGCTGGTACTGAAGCTTGCGAATGTATGCCAAACCTCGGCGACGAAGTGCGCCAAGGATTCGAGTGGGTGAATATGCCTTCAGGTTCATTTGGTCACTCGACTTCGGTCTACAGTTCCCTGCGCACCGCTAAGGAATCCGATGATGAACCCAAAACCCCAGGACAGATGCATGGTCGCAAGGACGAGCGGCGCCGGAGCCAACTTGGCAATGAAGGCGCCGATTGCGATGACAGCCGTGAAATAGGCGATGAAAGGAACCCATCCCAAACCAAATCCGAGGGCAGCCAACAAAATACCTAGGACTAGAGAAACCACCAACAGTGGCGGGATGAAATAGCGTCGTGAGGCGTTCTTCGGATCACGCTTGGTGAGATCACCGCGCCAGACTCCGGTGG
>JBDKLA010000006.1:0-34746 GCA_039795835.1 Actinomycetota bacterium
AGGCCGCTCGAAAGCGTCCACTGGTTGCACCTCGCACGAAGGAAGCAATTGCCGCCGAGCGCGCTGCCCGTAAGGCACGTCGTATTGCAGCTTCCGAAGGTCTGGTAAACGGTGACCCTCGCTATCTAACCAAGCGCGACGCGGGGCCACAGCGCTCGATGCTTCGTGACATCGTAGATGCCCGATACTTCACCATGGGTGAAATCCTGATGGTGTTCATGGTGATTTCGCTATTTTTCACCTACACAGCTAGCTCGAAAACTGCTCCAATTGTTTACATCGTGAGCAACATTGTGCTGGTTTTGTTTGTGCTCTTCATCGGAGACAGCATTTTGCTCGCTCGTCGTTCGAAGAAACTTCTTTCAAAGAAGTTCAGCAAAGAAAATGTGGACAGGGGAATTTGGTTCTACGTGGCCGTTCGATCGATGTACCCGCGATTCATGCGCACCCCAAAGGCGAAGGTTCGCCGCGGACACAAGTTCAATTAGGCAGCTAGTTCTCGGTTAATCTTTCTCGCCCAGAATGGGCCCTGGTAGATAAAGCCGGTATATCCCTGAACCAACGTTGCTCCGGCAGCTAGTCGCTCGCGTACGTCTTGAGTGGTCTCGACCCCACCGACCGAAACAATCGCAATTCGGCCCACAATTCGCTCATCCAGAAGTCGAAGTACCTGTAGCGAGCGAGTCTTTACTGGTAGGCCCGATAAACCACCGGCACCCATCTGCTCGACTTTCGTAGCAGGGGTCTTGAGCCCAGCTCGAGAAATGGTGGTGTTGGTCGCGATGACACCCGCCAAACCGAGTTCTACGGCCAGGTCAGCGATTGCCAAAATATCCTCGTCGGCTAGATCGGGAGCGATCTTTACCAAAACCGGCTTACCCTGCGACTGGTTCACCACGGCAACCAAGATCGGCTTCAGTGATTCGATGTCTTGCAAACTACGAAGGCCAGGAGTGTTCGGCGACGAGACATTGACTGCTAAGTAATCGGCAACCGGTGCGAGCAATCTGGCGCTGGTCTCGTAATCGGTCACCGCATCCTCGATTGGAGTGATTTTGCTCTTACCGATGTTGACACCGATGATTGGTAGCTTTTTGCCACTTGCACGCAGTTTGGTGAGGCGTTCGGCAAGCTTGGCAGCACCCTCGTTATTGAAACCCATGCGGTTGATTAGAGCACGGTCGGCGATAAGGCGAAACAGGCGGGGTTTCTCGTTGCCCGGTTGTGCCAGCGCGGTAACCGTGCCAACTTCGACGTGCGAGAAACCCAGATCAGCCAGAGGTTCGATTAACTTGCCGTCTTTGTCGAAGCCCGCAGCCAAACCGAATGGCCCGGCAAACTTCAGACCGAAGGCATCGACTTGGCGAGTCTTATTCTTGCCGAGTCGAAAGACTTTAGTGACACCCAGCTTTGAACCGAGAACCAAACAACTGGCCACAAAGTGGTGAACTCGCTCTGGATCGAATCGAGCAAAAACCAGTCGAAAAATCAGTGTGTAAAGCATTCGTTTCCTATACCTTTACTCGAATCGAGCCCTAATAGCTTCGAAGTGGGCCGGTAGCCCCTCTTCGTTTGCCAAAACATCGACTAGGTCGAGCGAACTTTCCAGAGCGGCTCGGTCGTAGTCCACAACTTGCTGAGCGCGAAGGAAAGTGTGCACCGATAGCCCCGCACCGAACTTCGACTGCTGGTTGGTTGGTAAGACGTGGTTAGACCCCGCCATGTAGTCACCGAGCGAGACCGGCGAGTGTGATCCCAAGAAGATTGCTCCGGCGTTGCTAATCGAATCGAGAACGCTCATGGCGTCCTTGGTTTGAATTTCCAGGTGCTCGGTGGCGTAAGCGTTGGCAAATCTCACGGCTTCATCGATGTTTTGAACAAGGACGATAGCCGACTGCTCCCCCGTGAGAGCTACCCGAGCTCGGTCGGAGTGCTTGGTGGCAGCCAGACGGGCTACGAGATGTTCACCGACTTGCTGGGCCAACTCCGGTGAGTCGGTGACCAGCACTGAGGCGGCGGCCTCATCGTGTTCAGCCTGGGAAAGTAGGTCTGCAGCTACAAATGCCGGGTTAGCCGAGGCGTCGGCGATGATCAGAATCTCGGTGGTACCGGCCTCTGAGTCGATGCCAACAATGCCTCGAAGGGCGCGCTTGGCGGCGGTCACATAAATGTTTCCAGGACCGGTAACCAACGCAACAGGGTCAAGCTCGAGTGACTCAACACCGTGAGCTAGAGCGGCGATTGCGGCGGGACCTCCGATGTTGTAGACCTCGGTTACGCCGAGGAGCTCCGCTGCTGCCAGAACCGTTGGGTGCGGACGACCGTTGAAATCCTTTTGACCTGGGGTAACAATCACCAGGCGCTTTACTCCGGCAACCTGAGCCGGAACCACGTTCATAACCACGCTCGACGGATAGACGGCCTTGCCGCCGGGCACATAAAGCCCTACCGAATCTACTGGCTGCCAGCGCTGGTGAACTTTGCCACCGCTAATAAGTTCGGTGGTGACAGTTTTTGGAAGGTTGTCTTCGCTCACTCGACGAACGCGAGCGATCGAGGCTTCGAGCGAGCGACGTAGGTCGGCGCTCAGCCCGGCTAGGGCGCTTGAAAGCTCTTCGGGAGATACACGAATCGGTGACGGATCAAAGCCATCAAACTTTTGGGTCACGGCAATCAAAGCAGCCTCACCGTGAGTGGCCACATCTTCAATTAGCCCGGTTACTTGCTCCACCGCGGTTTCAATCTTCAAACTCGCGCGAGGAACCAAACGATTTACCTCTGAAGAAGCCGGAACACCCGCGCGCAGGTCAACGATGCGAAGTAAGTTTTCGGTCAAAATGGCTCCAGTTCCAAGGTCAATTCTATTCGCAAGGAAATCTTCGGTAGCCTACTAGGGTGAGTTCAAACATCGAAAACATGCCAATCATCAGTGATTCGGTGGAAGCACTAAAGAACACTTTTCGCCACCACGCCTCTGGAGTCGCTGTAATCACGCTCCTAGACCAAGACGGCAAGCCGGTTGGATTCACCGCCACTTCGGTCACCTCGCTGGGTGCAACTCCCCCGCTGGCAAGCTTCAATGTTGCTTCCGGTTCTTCGACCTGGCCGTCGCTTTGCAAGGCCACCTGGGTAGCAATTCATACCCTAGGACAAGCAAACCAAGCTCTAGCCGAAAAGATGGCGAGCGATCACACCAAGCGATTCTTGGACGACGACTGGGTCACCGGACCAAAGGGACTGCCGATTTTTCCAAAGGCTTCATCTGTGCTTATTGCGGCTATCCGCGAAATTCACGCTGTTGAGAATAATGCCGTGGTAATCGTGGATGTCGTCGAAGGTTTGTCAGGAGTCGAACAGCGTCCGCTGCTCTACTTCCAGCGCAGCTACCTCATCGGCTAAAGCAGTTTCAGCCTTTTCTTCCGCTTGGTCTCGAACGATTGCCGAGGCACCGAGTAACACCTTCAGTTCACCGATAAATTCAACCGAATAGCCGACCTTTTGCGGCAAGGTATAGGTGCGGGTAGCACCACCGGAATCGATCGTGATGATGAACTCAGACTTACCAAGGTTCTGTTTGATGATGTAGTTGAGGCGCTCCAGAGTCTCGCGGTTGGCCTTCTCATTTTCGATTCGCACGTGGATCTTGCCCTGGTGATCATCGGCCGCCGGTGCGTCCAAAATGTCCACGGAATATGGGCTTACGTTTCTTCCATCGTCGCGGTTGTTTACGCGACCACGAACGGTTACCACCATGTCTGGCTTAAGTTCGTTGGCGTATTCGGTGAACGACTTTCCAGCGAGCATGAACGAGAGTTCACCTTCGAAGTCTTCAATGGTGACTAGAAGATATGGCTTGCCAGATTTCTTACCAACGCGATTTTGCACACCGGTGATTAGCCCGCAGAGTGAAACCACGCTGCCGTCCTCAATGTTCTCATTCTCGATGAAGTTACCGATCGAGTAGTTTGAGTTGGCTGCCAATTGCGACTCACGACCGAATAGCGGGTGGTCGCTCACGTAGAGCCCGAGTGTGTCGCGCTCCATATTCAACTTGGTGCGTTTGTCGAACTCGTCGTGGTTTGGAATTTCTACGAGTGTCGGATCTTCCTCGAACAATCCACCGAACAGGTCCATCTGACCCTTGGCCTCTTCGCGCTTGCGTGCAACCTGCCCATCAACCGCGGTCTCGTAAATTGCAATCAGTGATCGACGGGTGTGACCGAGGCTGTCAAAGGCACCGGCTTTGATCAGCGATTCGATGGTGCGCTTGTTACAAACCTGAGCCGGAACCTTTTTCAAGAAGTCGTTGAAAGAGGTGAACTTACCCTGCTCGGTTCGAGCTTCGATGATTCCCGCGACGACGTTTTCGCCCACACCCTTGATCGCCGCCAAACCGAAACGAATTCTGGATTCAAAACCGGAGAAGTTACCGATCGATTCATTGACATCTGGAGACAGAACTTCGAGGCCCATCTTGCGGCAGGCGCTGAGATAGATCGCGAGCTTGTCTCTGGCGTCGCCAACACTGGTCAGAAGGGCTGCCATGTACTCGGCAGGGTGGTTTGCCTTCATGTATGCCGTCCAGTATGAAAGCACACCGTAGGCGGCGCTGTGCGCCTTGTTGAAGGCGTAACCGGCGAACGGGAGAAGTGTGTCCCAGAGTGCGGTTACCGCTTCCTGGGTGAAGCCGTTTTCGAGCATTCCCGCGCGGAAAACTTCAAGGAGCCCGTCTAGTTCCTTGGCGTCTTTCTTACCCATTGCCTTGCGCAGGTTATCCGCTTGAGCGAGCGAGAAATTAGCTACCTTTTGGGCAGCGGCCATAACCTGCTCTTGGTACACAATCAGACCGTAGGTAGGACCCAGAACCTCGGCAAGCGGTTCTTCCAAACTCGGGTGAATCGGGATATTTGCCTGAAGACCGTTCTTACGTTTGGCGTAGTTGGTGTGAGCGTTCACACCCATGGGCCCTGGGCGATAGAGCGCGATAGCGGCCGAGATGTCTTCGAACGATGTTGGTTTCATCAGTCGAAGCAGCGAACGCATAGCTTCTCCGTCGAGCTGGAAAACACCGAGCGTGTCTCCCTGGCCGAGTAATTGGTAAGTCTTCTCATCGCCATCGAGGTCGAGTGAGTCGAGATCAGGTGCCTCGAGCCCGTTGGCGCGAATGTTGATCAGCGCATCTTCCAAAACGGTTAGGTTGCGAAGTCCAAGGAAGTCCATCTTCAGTAGACCGAGCTTTTCTAGAGGCCCTGCATCGAATTGGGTGATGTAGCCGGTTTCACCTTCGCGAGTCATCAGCGGAACAACGTCGATGAGCGACATCGCGGAGATGATTACACCGGCCGCGTGAACGCTGGTCGAACGCTTGAGGCCTTCCATGCCTCGCGCCAGATCGAAAATCTTTTTGGCGTCGGCGTCATTGGTAATGATTTCGCGAAGGGTCGAGGTCTCTTTGTAACGAGGACGGTCAGGATTCACCACGTCTTCGAGTTCAATTTCCTGACCCAGAACTGCAGGTGGGAAAGCCTTGGTGAGAACCTCGCCGCTGGCGTATGGATAGCCGAGCACTCGGGCGGCGTCCTTGAGGGCAGCCTTCGCCTTAATGGTGTTGAAGGTGCCAATCTGTGCCACGCGGTCATCACCGTATTTTTGGTAAACGTATTTGATTACGTCGCCGCGGCGGCGGTCGTCGAAGTCAACATCGATATCAGGCATCGACTTACGCGAAGGGTTTAGGAAGCGCTCAAAGATTAGGCCGTACTTGATTGGATCCAACGCGGTAATGCCCAGTGCGTAGGCCACGATTGCTCCGGCAGCTGAACCACGACCAGGACCGACCTTGATTCCTTGCACACGCGCCCACTTGATGAAGTCGGCAACCACGAGGAAGTAGCCCGGGAAACCCATTTCCTTAATGACATCGATTTCATAGGCGCACTGCTTGGCTTGAGCCTCTGGAATGCCGTCGGGGAAGCGACGTTTCATACCTTCGGCAACTTCGTGCTCGAACCAAGATTCCTCGGTGTAGCCTTCCGGCACTGGGAAGCGTGGCATCAACTCTTGCTTGGAGAAGTCGACATCGCACTGCTCGGCGATCTTCAAGGTGTTGTCGCAGGCCTCAGGTAGGTCTTTGAAGAGCTCTCGCATCTGCTCGGGAGACTTCAGATAGAAACCACTGCCGCCGAATCGGAAACGATCCGGGTTATCCAAGGTGTCGTTGGTCTGAACGCAGAGCAATGCCTCTTGAGCCGAAGCCTCGTGGTCGTGAACGTAGTGGAGGTCATTTGAAGCCAATAGCGGCATGCCGGTTTCACGCGCGAGCCTGATCAGTTCTTGTTCGGTTCGCTCCTCAATCTCGATGCCGTGACGCATGATTTCGCAGTAGTAATTTTCTTTACCGAAAATCTCCTGCATTTCGCGAACCGTGGCCACCGCGTCGTCCCAGCGGCCGTATCGAAGTAACACGTTGATTTCACCGGCTGCACAACCGGTGGTTCCGATAAGTCCCTTGCCGTACTTGTGTAGAAGCTCGCGGTCGATGCGCGGTTTGTAGAAAATGCCGTCCGTGTAGGCCATGGTCGACATGCGAAACAGGTTGTACATTCCTTCGACATTCTTTGCCAGAAGGGTCATGTGCGTATAGGCGCCGTTCGAAGAAACGTCGTCTGGTCCCCCGTCACCGAAGTTGGTTCGGGTCTTGTCGCTTCGATGTACGCGCGGAGCAACATACGCTTCCATACCGATGATCGGCTTGATGCCGACCTTCTTGGCGGCATTTACGAATTCGAAGGCAGCGTGAAGGTTACCATGATCGGTCATGGCCACAGCCGGCATGTCCATTTGCTTGGCTGCCTTCATTAGCTCGTCGATACGAGCGGCACCATCGAGAATCGAGTATTCGGTGTGAACGTGCAGGTGAACGAACGACTTACTGGACACGTTTCACCTCTAAAAATCAGCTCGGAGAAATAAGAGTAACCGCTTTTAGGACATACCTAAATTAGCCACGCAGAAGCTCGAGAACCTGCGCCAATTCAGCCGGGTATTCGCTTGCGAAGGCGACCTGTTCGCCGGTAATCGGGTGTTCAAAACTGAGACGAATCGCATGCAGCCACTGGTGTTCGATACCTAGTTTTTTCGCGAGCGTTGGATCGGCACCGTACATGGTGTCGCCGACTAGCGGGTGCCTAAAAGCCGAGAAGTGAACACGAATCTGGTGGGTGCGGCCGGTTTCTAAGATGATCTCTAGAAGCGAAGCTGCGCGGAACGCCTCGATGGTCTCATAGTGAGTTACCGAGGGCTTGCCATCCGGGTGAACTTGAAACTTGAATTCCGACTTGGGGTGCCTACCGATTGGTGCATCGAAGGTTCCCGAAGATGGGTCTGGGTGACCTTGGACAAGCGCGTGGTAAACCTTGTGTACCGTTCGATCGCGAAACGCTTGCTTGAGCCGTGAGTAGGCAAGCTCGGACTTAGCCAAAACCATGAGGCCACTCGTACCAACATCGAGTCGCTGCACAATTCCTTGGCGTTCAGCAGCACCAGATGTGGAGAGCTGAATCCCCAAACCAAGAAGTGCACCGGGAACAGTTGGGCCGTCCCAACCAACGGAAGGATGCGCCGCCACCCCGGCCGGTTTGTCTACGACGATGATGTGGTCGTCTTGAAAAACAACCTTGAAATCCGGCACTTGGTCGGCGTTTATAAGCAGTGGGTTTTTGCGTTCCTCAAACACAACCTCAACGAAACTACCGCCGACCAGCCGATCACTCTTGCCGAGTACTTTGGAGTCCGAAGTTACCAAGCCACCTTCAATCAGCTCGGTGATCACTGTACGAGAGAGCCCAAGTGCCTTTGACAAACCGGCATCAGCCCGAAGACCAGCCAATCCGTCTGGGATAAATAAGCTCTTGACCTCGGCCATTAGGAGCGCAGTTTGATTCCACGCATCACGAGTATGACTACAACGGTCATTGAAGTGGTGATGCAGATATCCGCAAAGTTGAAGATTGGAAAGTTGAATGGGATTTGCAGGAAGTCAACTACTTTGCCCACTGGGAAGCCCGGTGCTCGAAATAGGCGATCGGCCAGATTACCAACGACGCCGGCTAACAAAATAGCAAGCGTTGCACTCCAAGCCTTAGATTTGGTCTTCATCAAAAGCCAAATGATTACCAGAGTGGCCACCGACGAAATAATGGTGAAAACCCAGGTCGCTCCGAGGCTGATCGAGAATGCCGCAGAGTCATTTCCGACCAGGTAAAACTTTAGAACTTCTCCCAGGAACGGTGTGCTCGTGTATTCCTTTAGTGAAGCAAGTGCCCAAGCCTTTGATGCCTGGTCCACTGTGAACAAAATAACCGTGAGGATCAACCACTGGATAACCGAGCGGTTCTTGGATCGACTTGCCATATGAACTAGTTGCCGAGAATTCCCTGGGAGCTGTTAGGCGCCTGGGTTGGGGTGTCTAGATCGCGCAACTGTGCCTCGATGAAGCTACGGATGTTGCTGCGATAGGCGTGCTCGTACTGACGCAATTCCTGAATGGCGTGCTCTAGTAGAGCCTTGTCTTGTTCTAGTCGACTGAGTTCAGAGCGCTGCTGAGCTTCCGATTCGCGGAGCAGACGAGCTGCAGTTGCCTGACCCTCGGCAATTAGAGCATCGCGCTTAGCAATACCTTCGCGCACGTGCTCGTCGTGCAACTTACGAGCCAACTGCAGCAGGTTGTTGGTGTTGTTGGGGTCGTTGGCGGTAGCCTCGGCCATTGCCTCTGGGAATGCGGCTCCAGGGTTGGTGATCGAGGTTGCAATGTCGGTGGTAGCCGAGGTTAGAGCGCCGGCCAGAGCACCCGGTGAACGCTGTAGTTCGGCAATGCGACCATCGCTGGCGAGAAGGCGCTGGCGGAGGTCTTCGTTTTCTTGCGAGAGGCGTCGGAACTCAACGATGATCTCGTCGAGAAACTCGTCAACTTCGTCTTGGTCGTAACCTTCACGGAATTTGGTTGGTTGGAATTTCTTATTGACTACATCTTCTGGGGTCAAAGACATTACGAACCTCTTTACGTTTGAAACTCAAGGATACCAAATAGAGCAAATCCGAGGATTTGCTGTGGAAAGAGAATTAGCCGATGAACTCGTCGGTCTCGTCTTCGTCTTCGTCCTGGTTCACCGAGTAGTTGGAAGGAGTTAGAAGAAATACCTTTGGGGTAACGCGCTTCAGCTGACCGTTGCGCCCCTCTTTTAGGCCCAGTAGGAAGTCAAGGGTACGCTGCGAATCCTTTTCGGACAGGCTTGCCATGTTGATAACCAACGGAATGTCGTTGCAGAAGTGATCAGCAATTTCACGAACGTCCTGGAAACCGGTCGGGTCGAGGGTTACGATTTCGTTGGTCTCACCCGAGTGGCGCGAAGAGCTTCGAATTGGGGTTACCTTGGCAGTTCCCTGCTTGGCCTTCGGACGCTGTGGAGCGTTTCCATCACCCTTCGATGAAAAGTCAAAGTAATCCTTGAATGAATCGAAAACACCCATTGCTAAGCCTCCTAAAGCTATTGAAATCAGGATATTGCTAGTACTGACGTTTTCCAGTTATTGCGGTGCCGATTCGCAGGTGTGTCGCACCGAAACCAAGCGCGGTAAGGAAGTCATCCGACATTCCAATCGAAAGCTGATCGGCGCCAGGGTGTAACGCTCTAACCTTCTGAGAAAAGTTCGCAACCGACTCAAAATCCCGAGCCGGTTCATTTTCCAAGGATGCCACCGCCATTAGGCCCCGAAGATTCAAGGTTTGGCACATAAGAACCTGTTCCACGAACGATTCAAGGTTTTCTGCGCTTACGCCGCCTCGATTCTCGTCCTCGGTAAGGTTCACCTGGATAAAAACTTCAAGCGGCTTCTCGAATTCGGCGGTTCGTTTTACCAATTCAGTGAGTAGCGATTGCCGGTCGAGCGAATGGATAACACTCGCAAACTCGAGGGCCTGCTTGACCTTGTTGGTCTGCAGCTGACCAATCAGGTGCCAGATCGGATTACTTTCGGGGAGCAGTTCGGTGAGCTCAACTGATTTAGGTAATCCCTCTTGAACGCGGTTTTCACCAAAGTTACGTTCACCGAGCTCGTAAAGGTTTTTAGCGAGCTGAACGTCGTGATTTTTGGTGACCACGATGAGCGTTGGCTCAGGTCGATTCAGACGCTGGCATTCATCACTGATTTGCTGCCTGGTAGTGGCCAAGCGGTCAGCGAGTGAACTCACTACTTTAGGAAGTCTGGAATGTCGAGGTCGTCGCCGAAGCCCTCTTGCCTCTTGGTCTGAGGCTGCTGAAACACAATCGCCTCGGTAGCTGGCTCAGTAGTTTCGCGATCAGCCAGGTATCCCCCGAAGGTGTCATCCTCAGCAGCAGGCTTTGGCTCGGTGAACTCCGCAGGAGTTTCAAGCACTACCGACTCCACCGTTGGTTCCTCAACCTCGATCACTCGAATCTGATCGGTGTTTGTCTTCATGATGATTGGCATCGATGGCTTGCGTACCGGTGCACCGCCATCGAAGCCGGCGGCAATTACGGTCACTCGCATTTCATCGCCGAGTGAGTCGTCGTAGGAGACACCGAAGATGACGTTTGCCTGTGGGCTAACCGATTCCTGAATCAGAGCCGATGCGTCGGAAACTTCGTGCAGACCCATGTTGCCAGCTGCCTGAATCAGCATCAGGACGCCGTGTGCGCCGTCGATTCCAGCTTCGAGAAGTGGGTTGTTGATTGCCTTTTCGGCAGCCTTGATGGCTCGGTCTTCGCCCTTGGCGCTACCGATACCCATTAGTGCGGTTCCAGCGTTCTGCATAACCGAACGAACGTCGGCGAAGTCGAGGTTAATTGCGCCTGGAATTGCGATGAGGTCGGTAATTCCCTGAACACCGCTGCGCAGTA
Organism: Actinomycetota bacterium; assembly: GCA_039795835.1. Lineage (GTDB taxonomy): Bacteria > Actinomycetota > Actinomycetes > Actinomycetales > Microbacteriaceae > Rhodoluna. The sequence goes on from JBDKLA010000006.1 coordinate 10,920, forward strand.
CGTCGTCTGCCACCTTCAAAGCGTTATCGAGACTGATAGTTAGGTCGTCGATGTCGAGAAGTCTCTGGTTTGGAACAACGATAAGGGTGTCAACTTCTCCCTGTAGCTCTTCGATACCCTTCTGAGCCTGCTGAGAGCGGCGTGGGCCTTCCCAGGTGAACGGGCGGCTGACGACACCAACGGTGAGCGCTCCGGCTTCCTTGGCGATTCTGGCGACGACTGGTGCAGCACCGGTTCCGGTGCCACCACCCTCACCAGCAGTAACGAATACCATGTCGGCACCGCGAATGGCGGCCTCTAGTTCCTCTACGTGCTCTTCGGCGGCACGACGACCAACTTCTGGGTCGGCACCGGCACCTAGACCGCGAGTAGTCTCACGACCGATGTCAATCTTTACGTTTGCAGAGCTCATGGCGAGCTGCTGAGCGTCGGTGTTCACCGCAATAAACTCAACCCCGCGCAGACCGGCTTCGATCATGCGGTTTACCGCATTCACACCGGCGCCACCAACGCCAACTACTTTGATCTCAGCCAGGTAGTTCTGCTGCTGTGCCATGAGTAACCTCCAATTGCCAAACCTTAAACCTCACGCTGAACGTTAAAGTCGGCCTGTCTTTTCATACTGCGCCTAGAAATTACGCCGAAAATACCTAAAACGAACGGAAGCGTTATGGTGTGTCGCGCTAATAGACGGAAGGCTGATTGGGAGCCGAAACGTCGAAGGTTCGGCCGTAGTGCTTGGCATAGTGATTCATCAGTGCGGAGAGCACTTTGGCCTTCAGAGAGGGGTCCGATGGGTCTCCCCAGAGGATTTTTTGGCCATAGGTGCGAAGGTGAAGCACCACGTTGTCCTTGGAACGTGCCGATACCGACTGAACCCTCGGAAGGAGATCCACCGGAATGCTCAGAATCACCGCAATTGCCTGGTTGAAGGTCTTAGAGCTACCTGGATTTCCAGCCTGTTCGATGGTCGGAAGATGATCTGAGTTAGCGGCACGCCCCAACTGCACGCCAGCTGCGTCGTATAGGTAATCGTTGCCATTGATGCTCACGATTGCGATTGCTGTGCGTTCCACAACAACCACACGTAGCTTACTCGGAGGAAGTGCCACTGCCGAAACCGAATCAATTAGTTGGTATTTACTTAGTTTTCCAGCCAGTTCCTCACTTGTGATCTGCGGAAGTGGCTTGCCTTTGAGAGAGTTCAAATCTTTGAGAATCGCAGCCGCCGACACGCGATTGGCTCCAACTACTTCGATTTCTCGAACCGCCAGAAGCGGTGACAAAACTGCCACGACCACCAGAATTACGAGGGTCACAATTGAAGCGACCACTGAAACTACAACTCGTCTTCCGAAGTTCACCTTTGGCTTTAGCCTCGCCACAGACTTTCGAGCATTCTTTTCGTGAACAGCGAGACGGTTGGATTCCTTACGCAAGACTTCGCGGCTCGGCTTGGCCTTCTGCTTCGGCTTGGTGTCCTTAGCGACCTTTGGAAATAAGGGAACAACGTTGCCGGTGCGTTTTGACGCAGCTTTTCCGGTTCGAGCTGGTGGGCGTTTCAATGAACTACCCCTTCAGGGCAGTAAGCAGCTGAGGAACCATTCGGTAGACGTCGCCACAACCCATGGTCACGATGAAGTCACCACTCGAGGCAAGCCCTGCAGCAACGGCAGGAGCGTCGTCCCAGAGCGGAACATAGTGAACCTTGGACTTATCGGTAAAACTGTCGGAAACCAATTGACCGGTCACACCAGGCTCCGGGTCTTCTCTAGCCGCGTAAATGTCTAGCACTACAACCTGATCGCTCAGAGCCAATGCTTCGGCGAACTCTCGGTGCATCAGGCGGGTTCGGCTGTAAAGGTGTGGTTGGAAGACCGTGATTAACTTGCCGTCCCCGACCACTGCTCGTGCGGCGGTAAGTGCCGCGGCTACCTCGGTTGGGTGGTGAGCGAAATCGTCGTAGACCGAAACTCCGCGCTCGGTGCCGTGAAGTTCAAAACGACGCTCGGTGCCTCGGAAGGTTGCGATACCCTCCAGCGCCTTGGAAGCGTCAAAACCGAGACCTACCAAAACTGCAAACGCACCGGCTGCATTGATGGCATTGTGGTCACCAGGAATGTTGAGGGTTGCCGAATGAGTCTTCCCTAGATACTCCAACTCGAAGGAAACCTTTGGACCGGACGCGTCAACTCTGTTTAGTCGAACATCGGCAGCTGCTGCCTTACCGAAGGTAAGGATTCGCTTGTCGCGAAGTAATCCGGTCACGCGAACGGCACCGGGATCGTCTGCGCTGATTGCCACAAACTCTTTCGCACCCTGAGCGAACTTGGCGAACTCGGCCTCGAAAGCTTCCAGCGAGCCATAGTGGTCGAGGTGGTCTGGGTCGACGTTGGTGATTAGAGCAACGGCAGTGTCATAGTGCAGGAACGAGCCGTCTGACTCGTCGGCTTCAATAACGAAAAGATCGTCTTTCCCGCTCGCGCTAGACGACCCGAGCTCCGCAATCACACCGCCGTTTACAAAACTTGGATCAACCCCTAGGCGAAGCAAAGCCGTGATAACCATTCCGGTGCTGGTGGTTTTACCGTGAGCTCCGGCAACCGCAACGAGGCGGTGCTTGGTCGTTAGGTACGCGAGGGCAGCCGAACGGTGAAGTACCGGAATTCCACGCTCCTTAGCCAGGAGGTATTCGGGGTTGGTCGGCCAGAGCGCGGAAGTCACAACCACGGTGTCTGGGTTCCCAAGGTGGGCGGCATCGTGGCCAATGTGGATGGTTGCTCCCAGTTCGCGCAAAGCCGCCACGTTAGAAGTGTCGCGAAGATCTGAGCCGGTGACTTTGTGCCCCATTCCCAAAAGAATGCGAGCGATACCGCTCATTCCTGAGCCACCGATTCCGATGAAGTGGACCGTACCTAGGTCTTCTGGAACAGGTTGGGAAAAATCTGGCTTAATCATTCAATACCTCTGGTCAAGATTATTTGGCTCGATTTGAATTACTCGGCAAGACACTTCGCACGAGTTCGTAGAGCCGCTCGGTACCGTTGGCGATACTCGAAGTCTTTGCTGCGACAGCCATAGCAGCTAGACGCTTGCTATTCGAAATCAACGGAACGATTTGGTCACGAACGTACTCGGCGGTGAACTTATCGTCTTCTACGATTAGTGCTCCCCCGGCGGCTACCAAATCTGCAGCGTTGTAACGCTGTTCCCCATTTCCCACCGGGTAAGGAATAAAGACGCTGGGGAGGCCAAAGCTTCCAAATTCACACACGGTGGATGCTCCTGAGCGGCAAACCGCAAGGTCGGCGGCAGCAATCGCTTTATCCATGCTGTCGCAATATTTAATGCGAACCAGAGACTTGGTTTTTATTTCGGGCAAATCTGAATTTCCGCCGACGATGTGAATAATCTGAACACCCGCTGCGTCCAAGGCGCTTTCGGCATCGACAATCGCGTTGTTGATGCTTCGTGCACCCAACGAGCCACCGGTCACCAAAAGGGTTGGCGTGTTTGGGTCTAGCCCGAATTCCGCACGGCTTACCTTCTGATTACTCGCGGAAATGGCAGCTTCGATCTCAGCACGCAGCGGCATGCCGGTGACCACTGCGTTACCAAGCTTGGTCGAGGCAAACGCAACCGCCACCGCAGCTGCCTTGGACGCACCCAACTTATTGGCCATTCCCGGAAGCGCATTAGCCTCATGAATCACGTAAGGCACACCAGCTCGCTGAGCCGCCAAGTACGCTGGCGCACTGGCATAACCACCAAAGCCCACGACAACGTCAACCGATCGAGTTTTTAACAGGTTACGAATCTGTGAAACCGCGCGAGAAAATCTCATCGGAAACTTGAGAGCATAACCATTGATACGCCTAGGGAACGGCAGTCGTTCAACTGTTACTAACTCGAAACCACGCTCGGGAACGAGTTTCGACTCGAGCCCTTCCTTGGTTCCGAGAGCGATGATGATCGCATCCGGCTCAAGACTGCGAATGCGCTCGGCGAGTGCGAGCAGCGGGTTTACGTGGCCACCGGTGCCGCCACCAGCTAGTAGATAGGTGGTCATTTTCGCCCTCGAACCACTCGGAGTTTAGGCATTGAATGGTTGTTTCGTTCGATGCCCATAACCATTCCCAACGCCAAAAGGGTCGCCATCATTGAGGTTCCACCGGCGGAAATCAAAGGTAGGTTCACGCCAAGCACCGGAAGCATGGTCAGCACCACCGAAATGTTGATAAAGGCCTGACCGATGATCCAAAAAGTAACTCCGTAGACGAACAAACGCTCGTAGGTATCAGTCGTCTTCTTGGCAATCTTAAAGAGGGTAATTCCGAGAAATACAAAGAGGGCAATGACCACTAGTGCGCCCAGCAGTCCGTATTCCTCGCCGATAATCGCAAAAATAAAGTCGTTCTGAGCCTCTGGGATCCAGCTCCACTTCATCTTGGAATTTCCTGGACCGACTCCGAAAATGCCACCGGACGCAAATGCCCATTTTCCGTGCTCAGCTTGCCAGTTGTATTGATTTGGGTCTGGTTGGTTAGGGAACATCCAGGCCAAGATTCGACCCTTACGCGTTCCACCCAGAGCGAAAAGGAGCAAGACACCACCGACACCGGCGGCCAAAACCCACTTCAGGAACATGTCTGGCAATCCCCCGAGGAAAAACATTCCGACCAGGATAATCGCCATGACAATCACTGTTCCCATGTCCTTACTCAATAGACCAACGAACAGAAACAGGACGGCGAACACCGAAATCGGAGCAATCCAAAACTGCGGTTCGTCCTTGTCGAAGTTTCGATTGGTTACTACGAAGCTGGCCACCATCATGATCATGGCGATTTTCAAAAACTCTGATGGTTGCAAGGTTGCAAATCCGAGGTTCAACCAGTTGCGGTTTCCGTTTACCGAAACACCCAGCGGGCTAATCAGAACCAAAATCTGTAGGGCAAGGAAAAAGATTGCGATCAGCGGCCCAAGTTTGCGAGCGGTTAGCGGACGAATGTAGGCGGCCCAAACCATTGCGACAAAACCGAATAGGAGGCCGAACCCTTGTGAGCGCAGTTCACCGAAAGGGTTCGATGATGTCTTCACCGAGTTCACATACGACGACGAATAGACCATGAGCGCACCGAATAAACCGAGGAAGGCAATGATCGTGGTCAGAGTCTTGAATTCGGCCGACTGACCGCGAAACACCGAACGCAAGATTCCGCGAACATCGGTCACTCGTCTTGCTAGAAAGTCTTTTGCCTGAGCCTGCTTAGCCATCGGCCACCCCGTTTTGCTGTTTAGCGGCATGTGCGAACTGTCGCCCTCGGTCGGCGTAGTCCTTGAACTGATCCATCGATGCACTGGAAGGAGCCAGAAGCACGGTGTCGCCAGGTGCGGCGAAGCTCTTTGCTGCTGCCACCGCGCGGTACATGACGTCTTCGCCTTCCCCAATTTCTATTACTGGAACACCTGGGGCGTTTATAGCGAGTGCAGTTAGAACTGGTTCGCGATCCAGACCGATTACGACGGCAGCTTTCAGTCGGCTGGAGGCTTCCTTCACCAGCGGAGCGATGTCTACTCCCTTGAGAAGTCCGCCGACTATCCAAACGATTGAGTCGAAGGACGCCAGCGATGCTGCGGCCGCGTGAGGATTGGTTGCCTTAGAGTCGTCTACCCAGCGAACCTCTTGGTGCTCCAGCACGAGCTCGATTCGGTGAGCGTCCATTTTGAAAGTTCCCAGCGCCAAAGCAATAGCCCTGGCTGGAACACCGTAGGCGCGAACCAGAGCCGAAGCCGCAGCAATGTTTTGCAGAAGGTGCTTGGTGACTACGCCAATCTTCTCGATGTCGGAAAACTCTGCGAGGAACTCAATTTCCTTTTCTTTGCGATTTGGCGAGAAAGCATTGTCTACGAGAAGCCCATCGGTATACCCGATGTTTGAAGGCTGAGGGAATCCGGTAGTGAAACCGATTGCGCGAGCACCATCTTGAACGTCCGCCAGCTCTACCAGCTTCATGGTTATCGGATCAGCTTCATTGAAAACGCAGGCCGATTCAACGTTTTCATAAATCTTGCCCTTGGCATCCCGGTATGCCTCAAAAGATCCGTGCCAATCAATGTGGTCCAGGTCGACATTCAACACGGCGGCTGCAAACGGTTCGATGTGACCCAAATAGTGCAACTGAAAACTGGAAAGCTCAACCACCAGAACGTCGAAACCAGTTTCATCTCGAATGCAATCCAGAATCGGAGTACCGATGTTGCCGCAGGCTTCGGCGCGCAAACCTGCCGACTGCAGCATGTGGGTAGCTAGTTGCACAGTGGTGGTCTTACCGTTGGTGCCGGTAACGCAAATCCAATCGGCAGGGCGTCCAACCTTGTCTCGCAAGCGCCAGGCCAGGTCGATGTCGGTCCAGACCGGAACATTGTTGGTTGCAGACCAAACAATCGCATCGGAATCTGGTCTGAATCCTGGCGAGGTAATCACCAATTCGGGTGCGAACTCATCGAGGATTGTTGGCTGGTTCGCAGCGGCTTCGCCAATCACGGCCGGCACACCAATTACCTCAAGTAAATCCAAATACTCAGGCTCCGCCTTCTGGGCAATTACCTTGACGTTGGCTCCGAGTTCGGCCAGAGTGTCCGCTACCGAGAATCCAGAAACGCCTAAACCTAGAACGGCAACTCGGAGATTTTTCCAATCCGAGTGCCAGCTGTTTAGAGAATCAAGGCTTGGCATGGTTTAGGCATAGGTCCATTCGAGATAGAAGAATCCAACACCGGAAAGAACGCACAGAGCGCCGATCAACCAAAAGCGAACCACGATAGTGATCTGCTGCCAGCCCTTGTGTTCAAAGTGGTGGTGCAGCGGACTCATTAGGAAGACGCGCTTTCCGGTGCCGGTGCGCCACTTGGTGAGTTTAAAGTAGACGCGCTGAATAATTACCGAACCGGTGACGATTACGAAGAGACCGCCCAGTGGAACCAGCAGGAGCTCGGTCTTGGTAAGAATGGCAAGTGCAGCCAGTGCACCGCCGAGGCCAAGTGAACCGGTGTCTCCCATGAAAATTTGTGCAGGCGAAGTGTTCCACCAGAGGAAACCGATAAGTGCACCAACGATCGCCGAGGCCACTACCGCAAGGTCCAGCGAGTCTTGAACCTGATAGCAGTTGTGCAACTCCGGTAGACGGAAACAAGAATTATTGAACTGCCAAAAACCGATAATCGCAAAAGCACCGATCGACATCGCGGTGGACCCGGTCGCAAGTCCGTCAAGTCCGTCGGCGATGTTCACACCGTTTGACGTTGAAGCGACCAGGAAGTAAATCCAAACGACGAACAAAATGATTCCGATGGTGGCACCCCAGGCCATCAGGTCAAAAGGAAGGTCGCGGGTGAGCGAAATCGCGGTTGACGCAAGCGGCTTGCCCTTGTTGTCCTTGAAATTTAGCGCCAGTAGAGCGAACGCAACCGAAACCACTCCCTGGCCCGCGATCTTTGCCCAGCCGGTGAGACCGAGCGAGCGCTGACGGTGGGTTTTGATGAAGTCGTCGGCGAAGCCAACCAGGCCAAGACCGACCATCATGAAGAGCACCAGCAGAGCCGAAACACTGGTGGTTTCACCGTTGATTAGCTTTCCGCCGAATACGCCGAGTACGGTGCCGAGGATGATTGCGATACCACCCATGGTTGGAGTGCCACGCTTTGTGTGGTGCGACTTAGGGCCGTCATCACGAATGAACTGACCCCAGCCGATTTTCTTGAAAAGCCAGATGAAGGCGGGTGTGGCAAAAAGCGTGAACGCCAATGCGATTGCACCAGCCATAATGATGGATCTCAAGACTCAACCTCCAGAAGGTCGTCGCCTAAATGCCGTAAATTTGCGGACTTGGACGATTTGACCAAGACAATGTCTCCAGAGACAAGCATTCCACGAATGTGCTCCAAAGCCTCGGAGCTTGAGTCAAAATAAACCGACTCCCCATCCCAGGAACCTTCGAACATTGCACCCATGTGGATGAGCTTTGCGCCTTGACCAACTACTACGAGCTGATCGATGTTGTAGCGAACCACTAGGCGACCGATCTCGTCGTGGCTCTCGGCGGAGAATTCACCCAACTCGGCCATTTCACCAAGGACGGCGATGGTGCGGCGACCCGACTTACCAAGGTGGGCCAGCGTCTGGAGGGCGGCCTTCATCGAGTCTGGGGAGGCGTTGTAGGCGTCATTGATTACCGATACGCCATCGGCTCGGTTTGTCAGCTGCATTCTCCAACGCTCGGCCAAAGGCATCGACTCCAGCGCTGTCAAAACCTTCGGCCTCGAAAGCCCCAACTGTTCGCTGACCGCAATTGCAGCGGTTGCATTCATGAGCTGGTGTTCTCCAAGAATCTTGAGGGTCAAGCGGCGGGTTTCGCCATCCGAATAGTGAATATCTGCCGAAGTTCCCTCAATCGACAGGTCAACGTTGTCGAAGTAAACCTTGGAATCTGATCTGGTACCAAACGAGACATTAGCGGCGTCGGTAAGTTTCGTCATGTCCGCAACGTTGGCGTCGTCCGCGTTGTAAATGAAAACATCGCCGGCGCCGAGAGCCTGCGGAAGCTCAGACTTGATCTTTTTAGTGACTTCGATCCCGCCAAATTCACCGGCATGAGCCAAACCGACCTTGAGGACTACACCGATGTCTGGCTGAGTGATGTCGGCCAGATAGGCAATGCTTCCCAATCCCCCAGCTCCCAGCTCGGCCACCAAGTAATCGGTTTTCTCATCAATCTTTAGAACCGAAATCGGCGCACCGACTTCGTTGTTGTATGACTCAATCGGCGCGATGGTTTCACCGAACTGGGAAAGAATCGCGCGAAGCATGTTCTTGGTACTGGTTTTACCGTTGGAACCGGTGATACCGATTACCTTGAGTCGGCCCTCAGCCTTTACCTTGGCCAGAACCGCCTTGGCCAGCTTTCCAAGCGCCACCACCGAGTTGGAAACGACGATTTGAGGTAGGTCTACACCCTCAACGACACGTTCAACAATTGCACCAACTGCACCGAGGTTCTTGGCGCGCTCTACGAAATTGTGTCCGTCGGTTACCTCGCCAGGTTTTGCAACAAATAGCGCTCCAGAGGAAACCAGACGTGAATCGGTTTCAACGGAACTAAAAACGGTTGCATCACTGCCAAAGAGTTCGCCCTCGACGATTTCAGCAATTGCCGAAAGATTTAGCTTGATCATGACCAACCCGCGTCTTTGAGTGCAGCACGTGCCAGCGCTCGAGCGCTGTATGGGGTGCGAACCCCTCGAATGTCGCGGTAATCCTGATGACCTGGACCAGCCCAGAGAATCGAGTCACCAGGAGTCACAAGCGAAACGGCCATCACGATAGCGTCCTCAGGAGGGCTGACCACGTAAATTTCGGCATCTGGTCGAGCCTTGCTGGCTGCCTCGAACAGGGTTTTGCGAATCGACTCTGGATCTTCAAAGCGCGGGTGGTGGTCGGTAATTACCAGAATGTCGCTATTTTCCACAGCGACGGTTGCCATGGCCGGGCGCTTGCTCGCGTCTCGATCCCCATCGGCACCGAACAACATCAAAACCTTGCCAGAGGTTACCTTGCGAACAGCCTTGAGGGTGTTCAGGAACGCATCGGGGCTGTGACCAAAGTCTACGTAGACCGAAGGTGCATCCTTCGGTGAGACTAATTCGGTGCGACCTGGCAGGTAGCAGTCGATTCCGCCTGCAATAGCTTCAGCAATTCGGTCCTCACTGAAGCCCGCCTGAGCGAGCATCGCGATTGCTAAGCCGGCATTTGATGCCATGTGAGCACCGATGATTGGAATCGAACTTTCAATGCGTTTGCCCGAAGGGGTAGCGACCGAGAACTTGGTTAGCCCAGGGAGTTCCTCGGTTACTTCAACCTGGTAATCGGCCTTCACATCGCTGCGATACGTGACGGTAACGGTTGGTATGTTCGAAAGACTGAGGAACTCATCTGCATAATCGGAGTCGAGGCTCACAACGCCGCGGTGTGCGCGATCTGGCTGAAAGAGCTCCGCTTTGGCAGCTAGGTACTCGGTCATGTCGGCATAGTCGTCCAAGTGATCGTGACTCAGATTGGTGAAACCGGCAACATCGAAGAGCAGACCATCAACACGAAGCTGAGTGAGAGCCTGGGCCGAAACTTCAATACCCACCGAAGTAACTTGCTTTTCTCGCATGCGGGCGATCAAGGCCTGCATTTCGGTGGATTCCGGTGTCGTGAGTCTGCTGACAATTACTTCACCGGCAATGTGTCGCTCTGCCGTTGAAGTGAGGCCGGTAACTTCGCCAAGTTGACGAAGAATCGCTTCGAGGATGTAGGTAGTGGAGGTCTTGCCATTGGTGCCGGTGGTGCCAAAAAGCTTGGGCATAACCTCAGGAAGGTTTCCATAGACCAAAGCTGCGAGAGCCCCAAGGTGAGTACGCGGCTTTTCCAACCTTAGGACGGGAACTGAAAGCTGCCCCACGATTTCGAGACCTGCCAGGTCGGTAACCACGGCAACGGCACCGAGTTCCAGAGCCTTAGCTACGAAATTTGCACCGTGAGTCTTGATTCCAGGCATCGCCACAAACAGATCACCCGCACGAAGGTCGCCGGTATTCATGCTGATTCCGGTGACGGTGACCGAAGGGCTTCCAGAGATTAGCTCGAGACCTTTTGCCTCAATGAGAGCCGAAAGCGCTACCGGGGTAACCCGGTCTGGTCGAAGCGTAGGAGGAATCTGCTCTTTCATTACTTCCACTCCGTAGCGATGTTCTTCGATTTGGTGGTCGATGGCGGAACACGATAGGCACGCAGAACCTGTTGCATGATTTGCTTGAAAACCGGGGTCGCACCAATCGAGCTTGCGGTTCTTCTGGACTTGTAAAGCATCACTGCAACCACGTATTTCGGGTCGTCGGCAGGCGCCATTCCGATGAAAGAGATTGCATACAAATTACCGTAGCGGTTACCTTGCTTAATCTGCGCAGTACCACTCTTACCACCGACACGATATCCGGCAACGGCTGCGGTTTTACCGATTCCACCCTGCTCTACGACCTTTTCGAGCATGTCGATGGTTGAGCGAGCCGTGGCTGGTGAAACCACCTGGACCGGATCTCCGACCTTATATTTGGTGACCGTTCCGTCGGCGGCGGTGCAGCTTTCGAAAAGCTGAGGCGAGAGTCGAACTCCTCCGTTTGCAATCGCTTGATAGGCGTAGGCCATTTGGATTGGGCTAACCGAAACACCCTGACCAAACATGCTGTTTTTGTCGGTCTGTAGGTCCCAGTTCTTGGTGTCACCCAACATACCGCCGGATTCGCCATACATCTTGAGCGAAGAGGTCTGGCCCAGCCCAAACTTCTTCATGTAGGCAACACGAGTCGAACGCGGGACCTTGGCGCCGATCTGGATGATGCCGGTGTTGGAACTGTCACGAAGCACGCCAGCTAGCGTCAGCTTCATGGTTTTGTGCACGTGGGAATCTTTGATCCAGGTACCCCAAGGCATCTTAACCTTGTAAGGAGCAATGACGTGAGATTCAGGTGTTGCAACGCCAACGTCAATTGCGGTTGCGGCGGTAATCATCTTCATCGTCGAGCCTGGCTCGTAGGAGTAGTTGAACACCTTTGCCTGGCGGTCACGCTCGATAGAAGCGCCTGGGTTATTCGGGTCAACTGTCGGAGCCTCGGCAGCCACCAAAAGCTTCCCTGTTTTAGCTTCGATTACGACCGCAGTACCAAAGTCAGCACGTTCATTTTTTACAGCCGTTTCAAGTACCTGCTGCGCAAAGTATTGGAGGTTGGTGTCGATGGTTAGCTTCAGGTTTCCACCGTTTTTGGCCTGCTTGGCAACAACAGCACTAGCCGGAATTCGAATGCCGTCTGAACCGCGCTCATAAACTTCTTGGCCATTTACACCTGCGAGGCAAGGATCCATCTTGCTTTCCAACCCGGCCTTGGTCGCACCGTCGGCGGTAATAAAGCCAAGGATGTTTCCAGCTACAGCGCCATTTGGATAGACGCGGGATAGATGTGGATCGAAGAAGATCCAAGGAATGTCGAGGCTCTTAATTTCGGAATAAGTGGCTGCATCGACTTTCTTTTTCAGGTTGGCATAAAGGCCAGTGCCGGAAATCTTACGGAGCACCTCGGCCTTGTCAATCTTCAGAATGTCGGCCAGCTGGGTTGCCAATTGGTCCACCGAAATGGTTACGGTGGCACCGTTTACATCTCGCGAAATTGGACCAACATTGGCCGGAGCAACGTTGACGTCGTATCGATAAATCGATCGAGCAAGAACGTTCCCGTCCTTGTCGAAGATGCTTCCGCGAACGGCCTCAATCGTCCTAGGAATCTGACGATTCTCCAGTGAGACCTTATTGATGGCCGCCGAATTGATGATTTGGAGATCAAGCAGGTGAAAAGTAAAAAAGACCACGAAGACCGCGACTATTATCCGAATGAATACCAGCCGCTTGCGTTCCTGATCCGGTGGCAACAAGCTCATGACGTGCCTACCCGTTTACTAGTTGGTTGGCGAGGCCTGGATCGAGCTGTCGAAACCAAAAGCCACCGCCGATGAAGATTTACTCGACGCTAACACGCTGTCGGTGTTTGCTAGCTTAAGGTCGGTGGTGTTTGTGCCGGTGGTCATTGCCGCGTTTGGAACGAGGTTGGTCGAAACGGTGCGCTCGTTTGCCTGTGCTCGACGAGGCTTACCGATTACCGAACCGTCTGAAAGGCGAAGGAATACCGGGTTCACGTTGGAGACCATTCCCAGCGAGTGGGCTACATTCACAAGGTTCTGGTTCGATGAAAGCGAATTTACCTCTGAGCTCAGAATGTCGGCCTGGGTGCTGAGCGTTGCTTTCTCAGCCTTTAGGTGCGAAATCTCATAGGTGAACTGAGCAGTAAAGCCACCCATTAGAACGTGCAACAACTGGATGGCGATGAGACCACCGAGAGCAATTAGCGCGACCTTGACGGTTCGTGGATTCAGGTTTCCCGCAAAGCGCGAACGCTGGGTCGGACGAACATTCTTGGTTGCTGCTCTAAGTGCACTCATGCTGCTTCTCTGATCTTTTCGGCGACGCGCATCCTCACCGATGCCGCGCGTGGGTTTGCTTGTTTTTCGGCCTCGCTGACAACAGCGGTGCCCTTCGTGAGAATGCGAATAACTGGCGCATGCTCCGGAAGTTCAATTGGCATTTCAATCGGGGTGAGCGAGGTGGCTGCCTTCACCAGAGCCTGCTTCACAATGCCGTCCTCTAGAGAGTGGTACGACATCACCAAAACGCGACCGCCCACGCGTAGAGCTTCGATGGCGGCAGGGATGGTTTCTTCAAGGATCTCTAGTTCGCCGTTGACCTCAATGCGCAGCGCCTGGAAAACGCGCTTGGCAGGGTGCCCGCTTGACTTTCCTGGGATAAAAGGTACGTACTTGCTAACCAGAGCAGCCAAATCGGCACTGTTCGCAAAGTTTTCAACCTTGCGACGCTCAACGATCGCCTTGGCGATTTGTTTTGCGTTGCGCTCTTCGCCGTAGGCCTTGAAGATTCGAGCGAGCTCGCCTTCGGTGTAGGTGTTTAGCACTACAGCCGCTGTGATTCCAGATGCCTGGTTCATGCGCATGTCTAGCGGTGCGTCGAAGGAGTAGGCAAAGCCTCGTTCGGCTTCGTCCAACTGCATCGACGAAACGCCAAGGTCGAGTAGCACTGCGTCCACCTGGTCGAAACCCTCGGCCTCCAGGACCTCTAAGAGTTCACTGTAGATTGCGTGGGCGAAAATGACTCGGCTTCCGAAGCGCTCGAGACGCTTCGATGCCAAGGCCAAGGCTTGCTCGTCGCGGTCGATACCAATGACGGTGAGGTTTGGGAAGTGCTCAAGGAAACTCTCGGTGTGACCTCCGAGCCCGAGAGTTCCATCAACCAAAACTGCGTCCTCGCCCTGAAGAGCAGGGCCCAACATTTCAAGTGCGTAGTCGAGAGCCACCGGAGTGTGAAGTTGGTTTATTGCCTTGGTCATCGCTCCCCTAGAAGATTCCAGGGATCACCTCTTCATCGAGGTCGGCAAACTGAGCGTCCTGCTCAGCCATGAATGCGTTCCAGGTTGCTAGGTCCCAGATTTCGATTCGGTTGTTTACACCGGCAAGGATGAGGTCACGGCCAAGACCTGCGTATTCGCGCAGGTGACCAGGGATCGTGATTCGACCCTGCTTGTCTGGAGCTTCGCTTTCAGCAGAGGCCATGAAGTTACGCACGAAGAAGCGCGCGGCTTTGGTGGTTTGACGAGCAGCTTCCAACGAAGAGGAGATCTTCGAGAACTCAACCGCGGTGTACATCGAAACACAGCGATCCTGACCCTTGGTTAGGTAGACGCCGTCGCTGAGCGCCTCGCGCCACTTCGCAGGGAGAATCAGGCGACCCTTGTCGTCAAGCTTTGGCTGAGACTGTCCGCTGAATGTCATCTCTCCCCCTTTCATGGTCGAAAACTCCTTATTCCTCCACTTTACACCACCAACACTCCAAAACTCGCCAATTTAGCGATATTTCTCGGCGTAATTTATGTAACAACTCAATAACTAAAAGGGTTCTGTGCGGTGGAGCAAAATGGAGTGAAATCTGAAAAACGGCACTAAAAATGGCAAAAAAATAAAGGGCCGAAGCCCTTTTAGGTAGTAACCGAAGCTATTTCTTAGTCCCTGTGGAGACCGCCAGGGAAACGCCGCCAAGCATTAGAGCGAACCCAACCACTCCGATTGCCATAACGCGGTTCATTACCCCGGCCAAAAGCACGCTGAGACCCGCGACGAAAATGACCGATCCCGCAATTACACGCCTTGCCGAGACGTTGTCGCGAGACAGCTTCTGCGACTTCTTGGCAGCCGTGGTGCCGGCAAGGCTACGCTCAAGCTCCTCAAGGAGCTGCTGTTCGCGTTCGGATAGTCCCATAGTGCAATTGTATGTGGCGTTAGGCTATACGCATGAGCGAGAGTGCAACCCTGGTCGATCTGGTCGAGCGACGACTAGCCGATTTCTGCGACGCTAGAAGAAGCCAGCTAAGCGAAATAGAACCGGAGCTCGCACAAGTTATCGACTTCATCCAAGGGCTGTTGACCGGCGGAAAAAGATTCCGCGCACTCTTCGCCTACTGGTCATGGGTTTCCTGCCTGCCGATCAACGAAACATCGCTTTCCGAAGATGAAAAGGCACGCTCTTCTGCGGCACTTGTCGACATTTGCGCTGCACTGGAGATGTTTCATGCCGCGGCTCTGGTGCACGATGACCTACTAGACAACTCCGACAGTCGCCGCGGTGCGCCTGCAGTGCACAAACGTTTCGAACAGCTCCACCAGGCCAATGGCTGGGCAGGCTCCCCGGCGCGATTCGGACAGGCTGGCTCGGTCCTAGCCGGAGACCTTATGCTCGGCTGGAGCTCGGAACTTTTCGATACTGCGGTTCGCCGGGCACCATCGAACGCTATCGCATGGAACTGCCGCGACGAATTTGCCAAGATGCGCGTGGAAGTAATGGCCGGTCAATACCTCGACGTACTCGAGGAGAATGCCGGACCAACCAGATCACCCGACGAAGCAATCGGTCGAGCAAACCGAGTCATGCTTTACAAGACCGCGAAGTACAGCATTGAGGCACCTCTGCAGATTGGCGCCGCTTTCTCCGGTGCATCGCAGGAAACCCTTCGCGGGCTATCAGCTTTCGCAATCCCGCTCGGTCTGGCGTTCCAACTCCGCGACGATGTCCTGGGGGTTTTTGGTGCACCAGAGGTGACTGGAAAGCCAGCCGGAGACGACCTACGCGAAGGCAAGCGAACCGTGCTTGTGGCCCTAACCCGCCAGGGTCTTGGCTACTCAACCGTGAAACTCTTCGACGAACTCATGACCAGCCGCGAACTTACCGATGAGCAGATTCGCCTACTGCAGGAGACCATTCGTGGTTCCGGCGCACTAGCCAAGGTTGAGCAAATGATTGAGGAACTCGGGAATGAAAGTCTTTTGGCGCTAAAGCAGCTTGATCTCGATCCTTACGGCAAAGAACAGCTCGAGCAACTTGCTCGAAAAGTGGTAAATCGCCAGAGTTAGAAGGCTAGAGCCTGTGCGATTCGACGCACTTCCGACTTTCGGCCGGCGAGAAGGGACTCAATCGGTGCATGACCGAGCGATTCCTCGGGTGTGTAAAGCCAAGCCACAGCACTTTCCAAAGTAAATCCGGCGTCGATCAAAACATTGATGGTTCCTGGAATCGACGGAAGTGGTTCCCCATCGACGATCAGGTGACCTGGAACTAGCTTGACGCCATCTCGAACTACGACGAACAGGGCGTGCTCTTCGATAAGTCGACGAACCTTGCCGGGAACAATTCCAAGTCGGTCGGCGACCTCAGGTACGCTCAGCCACTCCGATACAGAACTAAAAACATCACTCACCCTCTTAGATTGCCACACCTACGCCCCTACGGGAAAAGATTTCGTAATTGTGTGAGCATATTGGTGAACCTATGACTACTTCCCCACTCCAGCCAAATACTGAACTTTCCGGTCGCTACCGAATTCAGCGGCTCTTGGCGCACGGCGGAATGGCAAGCGTTTATGAGGCACTCGACCTGCAACTACACCGCCAAGTCGCCATCAAAGTTTTGGCTTCCCACCTTGCCGGGGATCAGGTATTCAGAGAAAAGTTCCTTACCGAGGCGCGAGTTGCGGCAGCCCTAAACCACCCAAATCTGGTCAACATCTACGACCAAGGACAGTTCGGCGAAACGACATATTTGGTTTTGGAACTAGTCACCGGAACCACACTGCGACACGTCTTAGACGACTTCAAGACTATTGATGCGCCTCGTGCAATCGAACTCATGGAAGCCGTGCTCTCTGGCCTAAACGCTGCTCACCAGGCTGGGATCATTCACCGCGACATCAAGCCAGAAAACATTTTGCTGAGCAACGACGGTCGAATCAAGCTAAGTGACTTCGGTCTTGCCCGAACTGTTGATAACCGTACCGAAACCAAAGATGTGCTCGGAACCGTGGGCTACATGGCGCCTGAGTTGGTTACCGGAGGCGTAGCCACCAAGGCCACCGATGTTTACGCCTGCGGAATCATGCTCTACGAAATGCTCGCCGGCAAGCGCCCCTACCAGGGCGAGGAGAGCATGCAGGTTGCCTACCAGCACGCACACTCGAGAGTGCCAGCCCCGAGCCTGGTAAACCCGCAAATTTCGGCCGAACTAGATCGAATCGTTTTGGCAGCAACCGAACCGAATCCTGCCGACCGCCCGGCCGATGCGAAGGCACTTCTTGAAGCATTTAAGGCTACTCCGGCTGCCGATAATCGCACCAGGGTAATCGCCCCCGTGCAAACCGGCGAGACCGCCACAGAAGTGCTTGGCGACATCGTGCCCGACTCTGGTGAAGAACCTTTCTCGAACTTGCCGCAGAGGAAAAAACTACTTCCATTCGCAGTTATCACCGCACTGGTTCTAGTTCTCGGCGGAATGACCGGTTGGTACTTCTCGGCCGGCCCAGGTGCCATGTCGCCCGTTCCACAATTGGCCGGTCGAACCCAGACTCAAGCCCAAACAGCCCTTTCGCCGCTAGCTCTGAAGTTCGTCTTCGCTCACGAAAACTCGGCGACCATCCCAGCAGGAAAGATTATTCGGACCGATCCACCGGCCGGTGGTTACATTGGTCGCGGTGGAAGCATCACCATCTACCTTTCCGACGGACCAAAGCTGGTGAAGGTTCCGGTACTCACCGGTAAGAACCTTGCCGATGCCACAGCAACTCTGGTTGGTGCCGGCTTCGTCCTAGGTAAGGTCACATCAACCTTCAATTCGGCCCCGCTGGGCGAGGTTTTCGATTTCACCGGAAGCGACGAACTACCGATTCCCGAAGGGTCGAACATCGACCTACGAGTATCTCTAGGATCAATTCCAGCCGTTGCCGGCCTGAGCCAAGAGGCAGCCAAACTGGCGCTACAGGCAGTAGGTCTTGAGGTGGGCACCGTTACTCAGGCTTACAGCGACACCGTTCCAAAGGGAAACGTAATCGACCTCGCACCAAACCAACTGAATCTCGAAAAGGGTTCGAAGGTTGATCTAACGGTTTCCAAGGGAACCAATCAACTTGCTCTGCCAAATGTTGTTGGTCAACGGATTTTGGCAGCTCAAGACATCCTCAAGAACCTGGGGTTGAAGGTTTTGGTGGACACCAACCTCCCCAACGCTCAGTGGGGAATCAAAAACGTGAAATCAACGAATCCTGCAGCCGGAACCATGGTTCGCGTCGGCGACACGATCACGCTGATCGCGCGATACTAACTATTTCTTAGTAAGCGACTCAGCCACTAGGAATGCAAGCTCCAGCGACTGGCTGTGGTTCAAACGAGGATCACACAGCGATTCGTAACGCTCTTCGAGAGTCGATTCGTCAATCTTTTCCGAACCACCTAGACACTCGGCAACGTCGTCGCCGGTTAGCTCTACGTGAATTCCACCAGGCACTGTGCCAGCGGCATTGTGAACCTCGAAGAAGCCGCGAACCTCGTCCATGACGTCGTCGAAGCGACGAGACTTGTAACCGTTCTTGGTAGTAATACCGTTGCCGTGCATCGGGTCGGTGATCCATAGCGGCTGAGCGCCAAGGTCTCGAACAGCCTCAACTAGCTTAGGAAGTTCCTCACGAATCTTTCCGGCACCCATACGGCTAATGAAGGTCAGGCGACCTGGTTCGCGCTCTGGGTCAAGCTTCTCGATCAGCGCCTTCACGTCGTCAACCGAAGTGGTTGGGCCGAGCTTTACGCCGATTGGGTTGCGCACTCGAGATAGGTAGTCGACGTGAGCGTGGTCGAGCTGACGGGTACGTTCACCGATCCAAACGAAGTGACCGCTGGTCACGTAAGGCGTTCCGGTGCGCGAGTCGATGCGAGTCATTGGACGTTCGTAGTCCATCAGTAGAGCCTCGTGGCTCACGAAGAACTCGGTGGTGCGCAGCGATTCGAAGTCTGCTCCACAGGCTGCCATGAACTTAATGGCGCGGTCGATTTCCTTTGCCAAAGACTCGTATCGCGCATTGGCAGGGTTTTCGCTAAAGCCACGGTTCCACTCGTGAACCGATCGCAGGTCTGCAAAGCCACCCTGGGTGAAGGCGCGAATGAGGTTGATGGTCGAAGCAGAGGTGTTGTAAGCCTTGAGCATGCGCCAAGGGTCGTTTGCACGAGACTCCGGGTTGAAGTCGTAACCGTTGACTGCATCGCCGCGGTAGGCCGGTAGCGTTACGCCATCGCGAGTCTCGTCGTTCGAAGAACGAGGCTTGGCGAACTGACCTGCCATACGACCCATTTTGATAACCGGCATTGACGCACCATAGGTGAGCACTACGGCCATCTGCAAAAGGGTCTTCACACGGTTGCGAATTCGATCAGCGGTTGCATCCGCGAAAGTCTCGGCGCAGTCGCCGCCCTGCAGCAGGAACGCCTTGCCAGCTGCAGCATCAGCGATGCGCGACTTCAGCTGGTCCACCTCACCGGCAAATACCAGCGGTGGCTGCTTGGCTAGCTCGGCGCGAACCTTTTGAACCTCGTCGAGGTTTGGCCAGATCGGCTGCTGAGCGGCTGGAAGCGAGGCGTGGTGATCTAGACCGGCCAGGATTTCATTCATTGGTTATTCCTTAGCGCGTACGAGCGCGTTTCTCTTTCAAAGTCGATGCGTAAACGTCGATGTATTCCTGACCGCTGAGCTTCATCAGTTCGTACATGATTTCGTCGGTGACGGCGCGAAGAATCACACGGTCACCTTCCATGCCGTCGAACCTCGAGAAGTCGAGCGGCTCCCCTACGATGATTCCGATTCGACGGATACGTGGAAGCTTTCGGCCGATTGGCTGCACCTTTTCGGTGTCGATCATTGCCACAGGGATCACCGGAACCTTCGACTCCAGCGCCATGCGGGCAATTCCGGTGCGGCCGCGGAATAGGCGACCGTCTGGAGAACGGGTCCCTTCCGGGTAAATTCCAAGAACCTGACCTTGACCGAGCACCCGGAGCCCGGTGTTGAGTGAAGCCTCGGACGCCTTACCGCCGGAGCGGTCGATTGGTAGCTGACCGGTGGCCTTGAAGAACCAGCGAGTGAGCGCACCCTTTAGGCCCTTACCCGTGAAGTACTCGCTTTTAGCGAGGAATACCACCGGGCGTCGAGTCTGAAGCGGAAGAAAGATCGAGTCTGAGAACGACAGGTGGTTGCTTGCCAAAATGACTGGTCCACTGGTTGGAATGTTCTCCATACCGCGAACCCACGGTCTAAAAAGAGCCTTGAGAATCGGCCCGAGCAGGAAGTTTTTCAGGATGAAATAAGCCATCCGTTTACCTCCAATCGACCTTTACTAGTTTAGCGACCGCTAAGTTCTTGGCGAGCCAGATCGGCTGCCCCAACAACTCCGGCATCGTTAACGAACTGAGCGGTCTCAATCTTGAGCTCTGGCCGGAAACCCTTGGCCGATAGTGAGCTCAGGAAACCCTCGCGCATCGGCTCAAGAAGAAGCTCTCCGGCGGCCGAAACTCCTCCACCGATAACAACGATTTCTGGGTCGAGAACCGCTGCCAGAGTTGCGATGG
Organism: Actinomycetota bacterium; assembly: GCA_039795835.1. Taxonomy (GTDB): domain Bacteria; phylum Actinomycetota; class Actinomycetes; order Actinomycetales; family Microbacteriaceae; genus Rhodoluna. The sequence continues at coordinate 31,570 of JBDKLA010000006.1, forward strand.
TTTTGCCCATGGCAATGCCGAGGTCACGAAGTAGCCCCAGAGCGCCTGGGTCGTGTTCGCTGATCGCCTGGTAAACCTGAACTCCGGTGAGTTCGCCCTGGTTTTCGCGCATCAGTTCGGCCAGTCGAGCGCCTTTGTCAGGATCGGTGTTGGCAAGTTCAATGGCACTCTTTAGTAGCGCGGTTCCCGAGCCATACTGCTCGATGCAGCCGTGACGTCCACAGCCACAGAGTCGGCCGTTTGGAATGTGACGAATGTGACCGAGTTCGGCGGCAACACCGAATCCACCCCGCAGCAATCTGCCGTCGGCGATGATTGCCCCACCAACACCGGTGCCAATGGTCAGCATAACCATGTGACGATAGCCTCGACCGGCACCGAATCGGTACTCAGCCCAACCGGCCGCGTTGGCGTCGTTGTCGATGAAAACTGGGATGTCTAGCTTTGCCTCCAGCTTTGCCTTGAAAGGCTCGTTTCTCCAAGAGAGGTTTGGCGCATAAACAATGTTCGCTCTAGCCGCGTCAACGAAACCGGCTGCTGCAACTCCGGCTGCCGCCACTTCCACGCCTTCGCTTAGCTCTTGAATAAGCCCAACCACGGCGTCGGCAATTGCGTCTGGGTCGGTTGCCGGAGTTGGAACGCGGGATTCACGAACGATAACGCCATCAGCACTAACTAGGGCTCCAGCGATCTTTGTACCGCCAATGTCGATACCAATTGCGTGCATGTTCAACTCTCAGATAACAATTCGATTGAAGAAGGTTAGGCTTCCCAGTTTAAGCCCTTAAGAATGCCTTGGAGGTCGTAGAGTTTGATGAAGCGATAAATCTAGGTAGGTAACTTTGAAGTCATACGATATCGACCCATTGGTGGTGTCTGAGAACTCTAGCAACATCACCGATTTGCTGGTGGATCGCGTCAAAGCGAATCCAAAGCTTCCTCTGTTCGCCAAGGAACAGGCCGACGGTACCTGGCACGATATTTCCGCTGAAGAGTTTCTGAGCCAGGTCATCGCAGTTGCCAAAGGCCTGATTGCATCGGGCATTCAACCCGGCCAAGCTGTTGCCATCATGAGTAAAACCCGTTACGAGTGGACTCTGATCGACTTCGCAATTTGGTTTGCCGGTGCGGTTTCGGTACCGATTTACGAGAGCTCCTCCCCAACTCAGATGCACTGGATTCTCTCCGACAGTGACTCGGTCGCGGTTTTCCTTGAAACTTCGGAACACCTCGAAAGATTTGAATCGATCAAGGCCTCGGTTCCATTAGCGCGACAGATTTTCCGCTTGGACGAAGACGCCATCGAACTTCTAATTCAGCGAGGACACGACGTTGAAGACGAAACCGTTGAACAGCGACGCACCAGAGCCGGCCTCTACGACCTAGCGACGATTATTTACACCTCGGGTACGACCGGCGTCCCAAAGGGCTGTGAACTGCTTCATCGTGGATTTGTTGAGCTAAGCAAAAACGCCATGCTCGAGATTCCGGAAGTTTTGCAGACCGGCCGTACCACTCTCCTGTTCCTCCCTCTGGCACACGTCTTTGCCAGGTTCGTTGAAGTTTTGGCGATTCACGTGGGTGTCAAGGTAGGTCACAAGGCAGATGCCAAAGATGTTGGCCCTGCCATGGTGTCCTTCAAGCCGGACTTCCTCCTTGCCGTACCTCGAGTTTTCGAAAAGGTTTACAACGCCGCCGAGCAGAAGGCCGAAGCGGGAGGTAAGGGCGACATCTTCCGCAAGGCTGCACTTGTTGCAATTCAATACGCCAAGGAGAAAGAAGAAACCGGCAAGGTCAAATTTGACGTTGCACTCAAACACGCGGTCTTCAACGTTTTGGTTTATCGCAAGATCCGCGCCGCCATGGGTGGCCGTTTGCGCTATGCGATTTCCGGCGGCGCCCCACTCGGTGCCAGACTCGGATTCTTCTTCGCTGGAATTGGCCTGACGGTTCTCGAGGGCTACGGTCTAACCGAAACCACCGCTCCTGCGATGATTGCTCGCCCAAGCCAGATCAAGATCGGCAAGATCGGTCGCACCCTTCCAGGCTGTGGAGTTAAAATCGCCGAAGACGGCGAGATTCTACTTCGTGGAAACAACATCATGCGCGGCTACTGGAGAAACCCAACCGCCACCGCCGAAGCCTTCGTAGACGACTGGTTCCGCACCGGCGACATCGGTGAGCTAGACACCGATGGCTTCCTGTCGATCACCGGACGCAAGAAGGAACTGCTGGTTACCGCTGGTGGAAAGAATGTTGCTCCGGCCGGCCTTGAAGACCCTCTGCGCGCTCACCCACTGATTGGGCAGGTAGTTGTGGTCGGCGACAAGAAGCCGTTCGTTAGCGCGCTGGTATCGCTTGACTCGGAGATGCTTCCAACCTGGATGAAGAACCACGGCGGAGACGAAAAACTCAGCGTCGCAGAAGCCGCAAAGAATGAACTGGTTCTGAAAGAAATTCAGGCAGCGATTGACAAGGTCAACAAGAACTTCTCGACCGCTGAATCAATTCGCAAATTCGTTGTGATCGAGGCCGAACTCACCGAAAAGTCTGGCCACCTGACCCCTAGCTTGAAGATCAAGCGAGATGCCGTGGCCAGAGATTTTGCCAAGGAAATTGCCGAGCTCTACGCCGATGGCAAGGGCAATATTGACCGCGCGGTGAACTTCTAAAACCAGTCGGTTTCGCGAAGTTTTCTCATCGCTACCTTGCGACCTTCTTGGCTTAGGCGATCCAGGTAGACCTTGCCGTCCAGGTGGTCACACTCGTGCTGAAGCGCTTGTGCCAAGAGGCCGCTCCCAGAAACTCGAACCACTTCACAGTCGAGGTTAATGCCCTCGGCTACGGCGTTTGGGTAGCGAGGAGTCTTCTCCCAAAGGCCAGGTACCGAAAGACAACCCTCGTCGATCTCGGTGGGTTCGCCACTTAGTTCGACAATCTTAGGGTTGATGAGATAGCCAAGTTCACCATGGACAAAATAGCTGAACGCCCTCAAATTCACGCCGATTTGCGGAGCGGCCACGCCAGCTCGTCCTGGCAATTGAGTCGTGTCCAAAAGGTCTTGGATTAGGTCTCGAACGCCTGGCGTAATTTCGGTAATTTCTTGGCACTCCGTGCGAAGTACCGGATCTCCGTAGAGACGAATTTCGCGGACAGCCACTAGATCGGGTTGTTTAG
>JBDKLA010000007.1:0-5220 GCA_039795835.1 Actinomycetota bacterium
GCGAACCAAAGCCAATCACCCACCCGGTCAAGTTCTTCGAAAAGGGCGATAAGCCGCTCGAAATCGTTTCCACCCGCCAGTGGTATATCCGCAACGGTGGCCGCGATGAAGACCTTCGCGAACAGCTGATTAAGCAGGGTAAGGATCTTGCCTTCCACCCAGACTTCATGCGCGTGCGCTACGAGAACTGGGTAAACGGCCTCACCGGTGACTGGCTGATTTCTCGCCAGCGCTTCTTCGGTGTTCCGATTCCGGTTTGGTATGCCCTGGACGCCGACGGCAACCCTGATTTCGACAAGGTTCTAACCCCGAGCCACGAACTGCTTCCAATCGACCCTTCGACCGACGTGCCAGCCGGCTATACCGAATCCCAGCGCAACCAGCCAAACGGTTTCGTGGGTGAGGTCGACATCATGGACACCTGGGCAACCAGTTCGCTAACCCCACAGTTGGCCGGTGGCTGGATTTCTGACCCAGAGAAATACGCCAAGGTTTACCCGTTCAACCTTCGCCCTCAGGGCCAAGACATCATTCGTACCTGGCTGTTCTCAACTCTGCTACGAAGCGAGCAGGAAAGCGGCCAGCTTCCTTGGTCGAATGCGGCCATCTCCGGTTGGATCCTCGACCCAGACCGCAAGAAGATGTCGAAGTCAAAGGGCAACGTAGTTGTTCCTGCGGAGCCAATCGATAACCACGGCGCCGACGCGGTGCGTTACTGGGCAGCCTCGGCTCGACTAGGCACCGACGCCGCCTTCGACGAAGGTCAGATGAAGATCGGTCGTCGCCTAGCGATCAAGCTTCTCAACGCCAGCAAGTTCGTGCTCTCGTTTGAACCAGCCGAAGGCATCACCGAAGTTTCCGAAGCGGTCGACCAGTCGATGCTTCTAAACCTGGCTGAGGTAGTCAAGGACGCAACGACCGCGTTCGATAACTACGACCACACCAAGGCCCTTGAACTTGCCGAGCAGTTCTTCTGGAACTTCACCGACAACTACCTAGAACTCGTAAAGGAACGAGCCTACGGTCAGGGCGACTACAGCCCGGCCCAGCAGGCATCCGCCGCGGTTGCACTTCGAAAAGCTCTACACACCATGCTGAGACTTTTCGCACCATTCCTACCGTTCGCAACCGATGAAGTTTGGAGCTGGTGGCAGACCGAAGCCGGTTCGATTCACCGTGCCAGCTGGCCAAAGCCTGAAGAACTAACCGATGGTCTCGACGCCAGTAACCTCTCGGTACTCGAACTAGCCAAGGAAGCACTGTTTGGCCTAAGAAAGGCTAAGTCGGATGCGAAGGTCTCGATGAAGGCTGGAGTTGAATCGGCTACCCTGGTCTCCCCTGCAGCCGTATTGACCACCTTGCGTCTGTTCGAAGCCGACTTCAAGGCCGTTGGAAAGATCGCCGACCTAGCGTTTGAAGAGGGCGAAGAGTTCGCCGTCAAAGACGTGGTGCTTGCCGAAGAAGAAGCCTAAGAGCGCTTCTTCAAAACCTGCCAGATAACAACACCGGAAATCAGTGCCCAGAAGGCTGCGCCGATTCCGGCTACCGCAAAACCTGATGCACCAACCAAGAAGGTAACCACTGCCGGAAGACGCAACTCAGCGTCTTCGGTGGCAGCCGCCATGGCCGAGGTGATCGTGGCAAAAAGCGCAATACCAGCCATAGCCAAAATGAGGTTGTGCGGAACATTAAGGACGATCGCGATGAACGGAACAGCGACCAAAGCAAGAGCCAGGTAAACCACACCGCCGTAAACCGAAGCTAGGTAACGCTTCGAGCGATCCGGGTGAGCGTGCTCATTAGCGTTCAAAGCTGCGGTAATCGCCGCATGGTTGAAGGCGAATCCACCAAACGGGGCCGAGAGTAGCGAAGCCAGCCCGGTGGTCACCATCAGCGGCTTGAACGGAACCTCGTAGTCAAACGATTTCATGATCGCAATGCCGGGGATGTTCTGCGACGCCATGGTCACGAGGTATAGCGGAATGGCAATCGAGAACAGCCCGGTGAAGGTGAACTCCGGCATGGTGAATTCGATGTGCGGAACCAGCGAGAAACTCGCTACTGGAATTGGAACCGTGAACGCGATGGCAACGCCCATGACGGCAATAGCCGCCGGTGCCGCCCAGATGGTTGCAAATCGATAAAGCACCAACCAAACCACAAGTGCCGGCAAAATCACCCAGGGGTTAGTGGAAATCACCTGGAACGGGCTAATGCAGAAACTGAAAATAACGCCGGCCAGCATCGCCGAGGCAATCGGCTTTGGGATTGCCGAAACTACACGCCCAAGAAACGGCCAGAGCCCGGTGAGAGTGAGTAAGACCGCCGACATGATGAACGAACCAACCGCAACTGGAAAGCCAAGCTGGAGGGCTCCAGCGGCAACCAGCATCGCAGCACCAGGAGTTGACCAAACGATCGAGATTGGCATCTTGTAGCGAAGCGAAAGCAGAATCGAAAGCAAGCCATACACGAACGCGGCAACAAATACGATGGAAAGAATTTGCCCGTTAGTAGCCCCGAGACCCTTCATGGCAGCCAAAACCACTCCGGTGGAAGCAGCTACTCCGGTTATGGCAGAAACGCCACCAGCGAGAATTGGTGCCTTGGCAGACAACCTAGGCCGACTTCTCCTGGGCGCGGAACGGAATCACCTTTGGTGGAACCTTGTTCGTAACAACATCTGCGGTGATCACCACGCGACCTTGAACCGCACTGCCTGGAAGCTCATACATCACTGGGCCAAGAACTTCTTCCATGATGGCTCGAAGACCACGAGCTCCGGTCGAACGCTCTAGCGCCAAGTCAGCCATGGCCTCAAGCGCCGACTTCTCAAACTCCAGCTCGAAGCCATCCAACTCAAACATGCGCTGGTATTGCTTGGTTAGAGCGTTCTTTGGCTTGGTCAAAATCTCCAGCAGAGCCGACTTATCTAGCTCGGTGACGTTTGCAATAACTGGCAAGCGACCAATGAATTCTGGAATCAAACCAAACTTGCGAAGGTCTTCCGGCTGAACATCGGCGAAGATGTCCTTGGTCTCAGCCTTGTTGGCAATCGGTGAACCAAAGCCAATGCCTTTCTTACCGGCACGTGAGGCAATGATTTCCTCAAGCCCAGCAAAGGCACCGGCAACGATGAACAGCACGTTGGTGGTGTCGAGCTGGATGAATTCCTGCTGAGGGTGCTTACGCCCGCCCTGAGGTGGAATCGAAGCAACGGTGCCTTCAAGAATCTTTAGAAGTGCCTGCTGAACGCCTTCACCCGAAACGTCGCGGGTAATCGAAGCGTTCTCCGACTTGCGAGAAATCTTGTCGATCTCGTCGATGTAAATGATGCCGGTCTCGGCACGCTTCACATCGCCATCAGCGGCCTGCAAAAGCTTGAGAAGAATGTTCTCAACATCTTCACCCACGTAGCCAGCCTCGGTTAGCGCGGTGGCGTCGGCAACGGCAAAAGGAACGTTCAAACGCTTAGCCAAAGACTGGGCTAGGTAAGTCTTACCGCAACCGGTTGGGCCAACCATCAGGATGTTCGACTTGGCTATCTCGATGTCGTCGTGAGCCTTGCCAGAGATGGTCAGTGTGCCACGTGAACGAAGACGCTTGTAGTGGTTGTAAACAGCAACGGCCAAAGCCTTCTTAGCCTGGTCCTGACCGATAACGTATTCATCTAGGAAAGATTTGATTTCGCGAGGCTTTGGAAGTTCGATGTCTTCGAGGCCGGCGGTAATCCCCTGGCCGAGTTCCTCTTCGATGATCTCGTTACAGAGGTCGACACACTCATCACAGATGAATACGCCACCACCGGCGATTAGCTTGCGAACCTGCTTTTGACTCTTTCCGCAGAAAGAACACTTCAGGATTTCGCCCGACTCTGACAACTTACTCATTTCTCAATGATATATCCGCTTAATGACAAAACGGGCGAACATCGTCGCCCGTTTTGTTTTAGCTTGTTACGCGTTTTTACGGCTGGTTAGAACCTGGTCGATCAGACCGTATTCCAAAGCCTCCGACGCAATCAGGATCTTGTCGCGGTCTAGGTCAGTCTTTACTTCGGAAACCGAACGCTTTGAGTGCTTTGAAAGAGTCTCTTCCAACCACTCGCGAAGGCGCATGATTTCCTTGGCCTGAATCTCGATGTCAGAAGCCTGACCACGGCCAGACTCCCCTGCCGATGGCTGGTGAATCAGAACACGCGAGTTTGGAAGCGCCAAACGCTTACCAGGAGCACCGGCGGCCAATAGCACAGCAGCAGCCGAAGCAGCCTGACCCAAAACAACGGTCTGAATCTGCGGACGGATGTACTGCATGGTGTCGTAAATCGCGGTCATCGCGGTGAACGAACCACCGGGCGAGTTGATGTACATGGTGATGTCGCGGTCTGGGTCCTGTGACTCCAGAACCAAAAGCTGAGCCATGATGTCGTCTGCCGAAGCGTCGTCAACCTGAACACCCAGGAAGATGATGCGGTCTTCGAAAAGCTTGTTGTAAGGGTTCTGCTCTCGGTAACCGTAGCTGGTGCGCTCGGTGAACGACGGCAGAATGTAACGGCCCTGTGGGTTTAGAAAGTCTGAATTCATGGCTATCCCTTAGTTGCTTCCAACGCCGGTAGAACCTGCGGCGTGCTTCTGAATGTGGTCGATGAAGCCGTATTCCAAAGCTTCCTGAGCGGTAAACCAGCGGTCGCGGTCTCCATCCTTCATAACCTGCTCAACGGTCTTACCGGTCTGCTCAGCAGTGATCGAAGCAAGCTGCTTCTTCATCGAAAGAATAAGTTCAGCCTGGGTCTGAATGTCGTCTGCGGTACCACCGAAGCCACCAGAAGGCTGGTGCAACAGAACGCGGGTGTTTGGTGTTGCATAGCGCTTACCCTTGGTTCCCGAAGAGAGCAGGAATTGACCCATCGACGCACACATACCAATACCAACGGTGACGATGTCGTTCGGCACGTACTGCATGGTGTCGTAGATCGCCATTCCAGCGGTAATTGAACCGCCAGGAGAGTTGATGTAGAGGAAGATGTCCTTCGAAGAGTCTTCAGCTGCTAGCAACAGAATCTTGGCGCAAATTTCGTTGGCCATATCGTCGCGAACCTCACTGCCCAACCAGACAATACGGTCCTTCAATAAACGTTCGAACGCGCTATTGCGATCAAATCCTGCGTCAGCCATAGCCAATCTCCTTCTTCGTGTTGCTAGTAAACGATAACCGCCAACC
>JBDKLA010000008.1:0-6392 GCA_039795835.1 Actinomycetota bacterium
ACGGTTACGGTCCAGATGTTTGGAGCCCCTGCACCCGCCCAGTAGCGAGTGGCTAGCGCCGCGGCAACGATTCCGGTTCCGCAACTCAGGGTTTCACCAACACCACGTTCAAATACACGCATGTCGATTGAGCCAACGCCGTCAACCACCATCGGCTCTGCGGGAACGACGAATTCCACGTTTGCGCCGCTCTCTGGGGCTGGGTCGATCTTCGGAGCCTGGGTGAGGTCGAGGTTTTTGAGTTCCTCCTGTGACGCCAAGGCAACAACCACGTGCGGGTTACCCACGTTGATGCCCTGACCGGGGCGCGCGACGGGAAGTTGGTGGGCCTGAACGGTGACCTCGTCGTCGAGTTTCCAGCGACCCATGTCAACTGCGAAACCGGCGCGGTTTGGCTGAACATCTCGGATACCGGCGCGAGTTCCAACAGTAAGGGTCTCACCGTTGCCAACCTTAGCTAGACCCTTTTCGGTTAGGTAGCGAGCAAAAACGCGAACGCCGTTTCCACACATTTCGGCAACCGAACCGTCGGCATTTCGATAGTCCATGAACCAGATGGCCTCGGGAGCTTCTTTGAGAAGCTCCTGCCCCTCGGTCACGAACTTGCTTTCAACGACTCGAATAAAGCCGTCGGCACCAATTCCAAAGTGGCGATCACAGATTTTGGCAACCTGCTTTGGCGTGAGGTCGAGCGAGTTTTCTGGGTCGTGAACCAACACGAAGTCGTTGCCGGTACCGTGACCCTTGGTGAACTCGATGATGTTTGCCATGAAACCAGCCTATTCGTTCAGGTAGTCGGTTACCGCGCGAGTAATTGACGGCATTAGGTTTTCGTCCTGGTAATCAAACCAGTTGATTCGAGGATCTCTGCGAAACCAGGACATCTGACGGCGGGCATAGCGTGCGGTGAGGCGCGAGGTTTCCTCAATCGCCTCAGGCTCGGTGAGCACGCTGTCTAGTTGGGCCAGAGCCTGGGCATAGCCAATCGCGTGAGACGAGGTCTTACCCTCGCGAATACCTTGAGGAATGAGCGACTTTGCCTCTTCGAGGATGCCGTTATCCCACATCTTCGCCGCTCTAAGGTGCAATCGGTTCACCAGATGCGCTCGGTCCGAATTCAAACCGATCTCGAGCACCGGCTGCCAACTTTCGTTTAGATCCGGAAGTTTCGCGGCGAAGTCTTCGCCGGTGATGGTTACCACTTCGAGGGCACGCACAATTCGTCGACCATTCTTCGGGTCGATACGGCTGGCAGTATCTGGGGCTAGTGACATTAGCTTGCGGTAAAGCTCCGATTCACCGATCCGCTCAAGTTCAGCCTCTAGTTCGGCGCGTACGTTCTCATCTCTGGCCGCAAAACCAAACTCGTTAAGCACGGCTGCGATGTAGAGCATCGAGCCGCCGACCAGAATTGGTGTCTTTCCCGCCGCTTGAAGCTCAAGAATCTTCCCTCTGGCCACCGGCTGGTACTCGGCAGCGGTTGACTCGTCTGTAATCTCAAGCCAATCCAATAGGTGATGCTCGACTCCACCACGATCTTCCGGCGCCAGCTTGGCAGTGCCGATGTCCATACCTCGGTAAAACTGCATCGAATCGGAGTTGATGATTTCTGCGGAACCACCGAGAGATTCGATGTGTTTGGCAATTGCGATACCCGCATCGCTCTTTCCAGTACCGGTGGGGCCGACCACCGCAATAAGTTTGGTCATTTGACCGGAGTGATGCTTAGCGCAATTCGCTTGGATTCGGCATCCTCATTCAAACGCTCAAAGGCGTCGCCGCCGATGGTTCGGCGAATCTGGATTTCATCTGCCGACTTAGGGTCGGCCAGAAGGTGATAAGGCGCTGCATCGGTGACGGTCACGTTCACCAGGTCACCAGGGCGAGGTCGTCTCACGCCTTCCGGAAGCGAGAAGTGGACTAGGCGATTGTCTCGAGCACGACCGGTAAGTCGGCCGGTGGCGTCGTCCTTGCGACCGTCGTTGGCTACCAACACTTCGACGACTTTTCCGATCTGCTTCTTGTTTTCCTGCCACGCAACATCGTTGGCTACGGCAAGCAAACGTTCGTAACGATCCTGGACAACTTCCTTTGGAAGCTGATCCGGCATAGTGGCCGCTGGAGTTCCTGGACGCTTCGAATACTGGAAGGTGAACGATGCCGCGAATCGGGCCTCTTCCACCATCTTCACGGTGTCTAGGAATTCTTCCTCGGTTTCACCGGGGAAACCAACGATGATGTCCGTGGAAATTGCGGCGTCTGGGATTGCCTTGCGAACACGTTCGATGATTCCCAGATACTTATCGCGGCGGTAGCTGCGACGCATGTCCTTGAGAACCTTGTCGTTACCAGACTGAAGTGGCATGTGTAGCTGAGGCATCACGTTCGGGGTTTCGGCCATGGCCTCAATGACGTCGTCGGTGAAAGCAGCAGGGTGCGGGCTGGTGAATCGAATGCGCTCGAGGCCCTCGATCTGCCCAGCAGCTCGAAGCAGTTTAGCGAAGGCACCCTTGTCGCCGAACTCAACCCCGTAGGAGTTCACATTCTGACCGAGGAGGGTGATTTCGATTACGCCTTCGGATACCAACGCTTCGATTTCGGCAAGGATCTCACCAGGTCTACGGTCACGTTCTTTACCGCGAAGGCTTGGCACGATGCAGAAGGTGCAGGTGTTGTTACATCCAACGGAAATCGAAACCAGCGCCGAGTATGCCGAGTCGCGCTTGGTTGGCAGCGAACTTGGGAAAGCCTCAAGGCTCTCAACGATTTCAACCTGAGCTTCAGCGTTGTGCCTAGCGCGCTCGAGCAGTGCCGGAAGCGAACCGATGTTGTGGGTCCCAAAGACCGCATCGACCCAAGGGGCCTTTTTGAGGATGGTGGCCTTGTCCTTCTGCGCCAAGCATCCACCCACAGCAATCTGCATGTTCGGGTTGGCCTTCTTACGAGGAAGCAATTGACCCAGGTTGGCGTAAAGCTTGTTGTCGGCGTTTTCACGAACCGCGCAGGTGTTGAAGACAACAACGTCGGCGTCGGCGCCGTCTTCGACTGGAACTAGCCCAGCACCTTCTAGAAGGCCCGCCAGGCGCTCTGAGTCGTGCACGTTCATGGCACAGCCATAGGTACGAACTTGATAGGTGCGGGTTGCGGTTGAAGTCATCAGACTTCCGATTTTACCGCCTCGAGAAGAGCGGTACGGGTCGCACTTTGAACTACGTCGCCCGAGTAACCCTTGCGCGCTAGAAACCCGCTGAGGCGCCGCACAATCACTTCTCGCTCAAGCCCAGCCATGCGACGAACTCGATTTACGGCAAGCTCGGTTGCCCTAGCAAGTTCACTCTGAGAATCGAGTTCGACAAGCGCGTTCTCAATGACCGGCTGCGCCACACCTTTTTCCCGAAGTTCTCTGGCGATGGCCGATTTGGCAAGACCTTTTGTCTTGACCCTTGAGTTTGTGAAGACTCTGGCAAACATCTCATCGTCGATGATTTGTGCTTCTTCAAAGCGGTCAAGAATCCGCTCGGCAATCTCGGAATCGATTCCTCGCTTAGCAAGAATCTTTCGGCACTGATCTTTGGACTTTGCCGATCTGCCCAATTGGTAGAGCAGGACGTTTCTCGCCCTGGCTTCCTGCTTCTCAGGAGATAGCGAAGGGGTCGAATCCGAATCTTTACTTTCGACTCGAGTTCGACCCCTGCTCTGAAAAGCCATGTTAGGCGTTTGCCGCCTTGGCGTCTGCGGCAGGTGCAGCCGGAGCTACATCTTCGACAGGTAGGTCGGCAACGGCTCGAGGGACGCCAATTCCTAGCTTGGTCTTGATCTTCTTTTCGATTTCGCTGGCGATTGCCTCGTTCTCAACGAGGAACTTGCGGGCGTTTTCCTTACCCTGACCTAGCTGCTCGCCATCGTAGGTGTACCAGGCACCAGACTTCTTAACGATGTCGTGGTCGACACCGAAGTCGATCAGGCTTCCCTCGCGAGAGATACCGGTTCCGTAAATGATGTCGAACTCGGCCTGCTTGAACGGCGAAGCCATCTTGTTCTTGACAACCTTCACACGGGTGCGGTTACCAACAGCCTCCGTGCCGTCCTTCAGGGTTTCGATACGACGGATGTCTAGGCGAACCGATGCGTAGAACTTTAGAGCCTTACCACCGGCGGTGGTTTCTGGGCTACCGAAGAACACACCGATCTTCTCGCGAAGCTGGTTGATGAAGATCATTGTGGTGTTGGTGCTGTTTAGACCACCGGTTAGCTTGCGGAGAGCCTGCGACATTAGGCGTGCCTGGAGACCAACGTGAGAGTCACCCATTTCACCTTCGATTTCGGCACGAGGAACTAGAGCCGCAACCGAGTCGACCACGATTAGGTCGATTGCGCCGGAGCGAACCAGCATGTCGGCAATTTCGAGAGCCTGCTCACCGGTGTCTGGCTGGCTTACCAGCAGCGAGTCGATGTCGACGCCAAGAGCCTTGGCGTACTCAGGGTCAAGGGCGTGCTCGGCGTCGATGAAGGCAGCGGTACCACCGTTCTTCTGAGCATTGGCGATCGCGTGCAGGGTAAGGGTGGTCTTACCCGAAGATTCTGGGCCGTAAATTTCGATGATTCGACCGCGAGGCAGACCACCGATACCGAGTGCGGCATCCAGGGCGATTGAACCGGTAGGAATGGTCTCTACAGGAGCGCGTTCGTCTGAGCCGAGGCGCATAACCGAACCCTTACCGAATTGACGATCGATCTGAGCTAGGGCTGTGTCTAGAGCCTTCTCGCGTTCTGCTGGACTTGCCATTTGTTCCTCATCTTCTGCCCTGCTGGGCCATCACTTTTATTCTGATGTGACACTATTCCGAACCGACGACATTGACCGTCGGCGTTTTCGATTTGTGGATAAGTTCTACGCCTCGATAACTAAGACTCTAGCAATATTCGAACAAGTTTTCGAATAAATCTTTTCGGCGTGTCTATTTTTTCGTAATTTTGTTCAGCCCGTGCCAGCGGGCTTCGGGAACGTTGTTGGCGCGACAAATGGCAAACCACACCTCGCGAAGGTCTTCCCCGTCAGCCATGCATTGCTTCGCGGTGCGGTCCTGGAGTTCGGTTAGCACGAGGTCGGTTTCGATCACCGCAGCATAGGCTTTGCCGAACTCATCCGACATGAGCTCACGGAACTTGGAGAGACGCAAGTGAAATTACGCGTTTTGAAGCGAGGTGTTTACCGCAGCAACCAACTCGACCGGAACGGTGTCTGGGATGTTGATGCCCTCGTGAGCGGCAAGGCGGTCTGAGACCTCACGCATGATCTGCGAGATTGGCACATCGAGAGCCTCGGCGATTGAGAACAGTAGCTCGGAAGAAACTTCCTTCTGGCCGCGCTCGATTTCACTGAGGTAGCCAAGAGCAACGGCAGCGCGCGCAGCAACCTGACGCAAGGTCTGACGCTTTGACATACGAATGTCGCGTAGAACCTCGCCGATTTCGTGACGCACTAGAACCATGTGCTACCTCCTGCTAATAACTTACCTGCTGCTACCGACAAGTTTGACCAAGATTCCTTGGAATTTCCTGAACGTTACCAGTGAGGTTATAAACACTTTTAGGAATTGATTTGTTCCCCGAGGAGCTCCATAGCCGCCTGCACTGCCTGCTCTCTGATTTCCCGCCTGGAACCTGCGAACCTGAACTCGCGAACCTTGGTTTTGCGCCCGTCGTGGACAGCCACAAAGACCAAGCCGACCGGGTCGCCGTCGGGCCCTGCGTTACCGGTGGTCGCTACCGAAACAACCTTTCCCACTTCGAGATCGGCGCTGCCCTGACCAACCGCACAGACTCCCTGAGCCATGAGGGAGGCAACTTCGGCAGATACTGCGCCGTGTTTTTCCAAAGTCGATTCGTCGACGCCCAACAGCGCCACCTTCAGCTCACTCGCGTAGGTAACTTCAGAACCAAGGACGACATCGCTGGCACCAGGAACCGACACAAACGCATCGACCAGAAGGCCTCCGGTCAGCGATTCGGCAAAGATGAGTTTGCGACCCTGCCGCTTCAGGGTTTCAAGGATTTCGGAGGCGTTCATCGTCTGGCTGCTGCCAAATACTGAAGCCCGCTGAAGACCGTGGAAATCAGAGCGGCATAAAGGATGATCTGCTGAACAGTGCCGAGCGGAGCCCAGTACCCGGCCAGAGGCGATAGATAGAAACCAACCGCAACCGACTGCAAGATGGTCTTTAGTTTGCCTCCGCCAGACGCTGCGATGACGCGGTTATTGATGACCGACAGGCGGTAGATGGTGATTCCGAGCTCACGAACCAGAATGATTCCCGTGATCCACCACTCAATCTGACCGAGCGCGGAAAGCGAGATCAACGCTCCCCCGATGAGCACCTTGTCGGCGATTG
>JBDKLA010000009.1:0-17198 GCA_039795835.1 Actinomycetota bacterium
GAACCGCCTTGCGCGCGCGACCCTTCTGGTTAGCCCAGTCGCTTCCGCCCATCTTGGAAAGAACCGGAGCCTCGCCACCAACGTAACGAGTGAGCAGGTCGAGGTGGTCGGTTGGCACGAACAGGGTGTCGTTCGGCTGACCGCGTTTAGATGGGGCATATTCAACCAAGAGATATTCGCGTTCGTGCTGGCGCCCAGGCGTTCCGCTCTTGCGAGACACCAGTTCCAAAAAGCGCCCGATTCCGTGAATCTCATGCACCACGTAGTCGCCGCGCTTGAGGGTGAGCGGATCAACCGCCGCTCCCCTGCGAGCCGCCAGCTTTCGCGCCTTCGGGCTCACATAGCTTGAATTCTTGCCGTAGTAGTCGGCCTCGGTGAGCAGAATGAACTTGCTTTCTGGAGCCGCAAAGCCCTTGGTGAGGGAAGCCTGGCCCACCTCAACAGCGCCCAGCCCCTGAGCGGTTAACTTCTCAACCAAACGCTCGGCGGTGCCGTGACCCGGCACGGTGATAAAGACTTGCTGCCCGTTCTTGAGTTGGTCTTCGAGCCACTGGTCAACGGTGGTTTCGGCAAGGTTGAAGTTTGGTAGGTCGAGCAGTTGGAGGTTGATTTCGTCTTCGCCCGACGGAAGTTGACTGATCTCGATTAGCGAATGCTCCCGAAGGTCGGCGAGAAAATCCTTGATCGGCACGAAGCCACCGTTGCTCAGGTCAATCGGCGTGGTGGCACCTTCGGCCGCAGCGTCCCAGGCTGCGTGAAGAAATTCTTCGTTGGTCTCTACGAGAGACGCCGCCCTGGCCGCAGCTTTCTCCGGACCAAGGATGACTACCGCCGATTCGGTTGGAAGGTAACTACTGAACGGCACCATCGAATCCACCAGGACGGGCGCGAGCGATTCCATTCCCTCAACCGGAATCCCTTCAGCAATCTTCGAAAGCATCCCCGAGAGGTTTGGAAACTCGTGTTCCATCTCCCTCGCCTTGGACGCCACCGAAGGAGTGATGATCACTTCGCGAGCCGGATAAATCTCAGCACTCTTGAGCGCCTCGGTTGGCAGCGAACGCTGGTCGGCAACCGAGAACTCACGGATTTCCTCAAGTTCATCACCGAAGAACTCCAAACGAATCGCATGTTCGGCGGTGGTTGGGAAAATGTCGACGATGCCGCCGCGCGCTGCAAATTCACCTCGACGCGTAACCATGTCTACTCGCTCGTAGGCGAGTTCAACCAGCTTCAAGCTGAGTTCTGGCAGAAGATACTCATTGCCAGACTCTAACTTCAGAGCCGAGTGCTCCCCCAATCCAGCCACAACTGGTTGCAGTGCGGCACGAATCGAAGCCAGCACAAACACCGGGTGATCGGCTGGAGTTTCTTGTAATTCGTGAAGTCGGTGCAAAACCCTTACGCGCTTACCGACCGTCTCTGGGCTTGGGCTCAGGCGCTCGTGCGGCAGAGTTTCCCAACTCGGAAACTCCAATACCTCGGACGCAGGCTCTAGTTCCTTCAGTGCGTCGCCCAATTCCTCTGCCTCACGCCCGGTGGCAACCACCAGGAGCTGAACGTTGGAGAGGTTCTTGGCATTTCGAAGCTTGGCAATGAGTTGCAGTACAAACGGGTTGGCACCGGCTGGCGCGATAACTCGCAACTGTTTTTTGGTAATTCCCGCTTCCAACTTTGCCGTTGGGTAACCATCAGCAAAAAGCGCAGCAAGGCGCACTGGTGCCTGGGCCTGCGGGTTATTCACAAGTCCAGTTTAGGAGTGAAAGCGCTGCTGCGCTGCGGTCAATCCGTCGCGAACCACAGCTTCGGCTGCATCAGCGGCGATTTCGAGAGTGGTTGGTAGTTCTTTTTTCTCGGTTGAAGAGAAGTTCCTGAGAACGAAGTCGGCAGTGTCCATTGATCCCGGTGGGCGCCCGATGCCAACACGGATGCGCACGTACTCGTTTGTGCCGAGGGCCGAGATGATGTCGCGGAGACCGTTGTGACCGGCGTGGCCACCACCAAACTTGATCTTCACGGTTTCGGCGGGGATGTCCAGTTCGTCGTGGATGACGATGATGTTCTCCGGGTTGATGCCATAGAACTTGGCCAGGTTGGAGACCGGTCCGCCCGAGGTGTTCATGTAACTGAGCGGCTTGGCGAGAATCAGTTTGTCTTGGCCAATGCCGAGCCTGGTTTCGGCAACCATGGCGTTTGCCTTGTGCTTCGAGAATGATGCACCGAGGCGCTTTGCCAAAACATCGATCACCATCTGACCCACGTTGTGGCGGTTAAAAGCGTAGTCGGGCCCAGGATTCCCGAGCCCGACTACGAGATACATCTGATTACTCGGCTGCGTTCTCGGCAGCTAGTTCCTCAGCGTGGCCAGCGGCGGTCTCAACGACCGAAGCAACTAGCTCGTCTGCTGGAAGGTCTAGCGAAACGCCCGAAGGAAGCTTGATGTCCTTGGCTAGTACGTGGTGACCAGCTGCTTCCTTGTTGAAGTGAATCTCAACGAACTCAGGAATGTGAGTTGCCTCGGCCGATAGCTTCACGGTCTTGTGCTCAAGGTCAACGGTGGTGCCGGATAGCGACTCACCAACGATGTGAACTGGAACCTCAACGTGTACCTTCTCACCCTTCACAACGACAACTAGGTCGATGTGCTCGATGACCTGGGTCACAACGTCCTTGGTTGCGCTCTTAACAAGAACAAGTTCCTTCTTGCCGTCGATCGAGATCTCGATAAGTGCGTTCTTGTGACGTAGTACAAGTGCAACTTCGTGAGCAGGAAGGGTGATGTGACGTGGGTCGGTTCCGTGACCGTAGATTACGGCTGGGGTGCGACCGGCTGCGCGCGACTTGCGAGCCGAGCCCTTACCGAAAGTGGTGCGTACTTCAGCAACTAGCTGAGCAACTTCGTTTGACATGGGTATTTCCTTTGATTTGTGGGCTTTGGGCCCTGGTTTGTTCAACTCGAGCGTTTGCACGCGAGGATTAGCCATCTGGGCCGGCCCCGTCGATAACGAATCTTTCGATTCCTCGCCGTTGTCTTCCCCTAGTTTAGCGGCTTGCCTTCTGGTTCCACAAGGCGCGCAAGCCCCAGGCGGTCGCGAGGATGCCGCCACTGATCAGTAGCGTTACCCAACCGAACGAAAGTGAGAGTGCCGTGCAGAGCAGAATCCCTAGGACATTTAGCCAACGCGGAACAATTCGTTCGCTGGTCGGTTGACGGAACGCGCTGAGATGGCCAATTGCGTAGTAGAAGAGCACACTGAACGATGAGAAGCTGATCACCCAAACGACCCGTCCGAGGCTGCTGAGAACCATGGCTCCGGCGGCAATGATGAGTTCGGCGAGCCAGGGCGACCCGAAGCGATTTCTGGAGCCAAAGATTTTAGGGAGTTCATCGTCCTCGGCCATCGTGGCTGCGGTTCTGGAAACTCCGGCAAGGAGGGCCAGCATGCTTCCGAGACCGGCGGCCGCAGCGACCAGCGGAGTGAGCCAGCCATTGCCGGTCAACTTGGCAAAGACTGTGGCGACCGGAGTTTGGTCGTTTAGCAGCTGGGTTCCCTGCTGATCTAGAAGCACATAGGCGAGCGCGAAGTAGAGCACGGCCACACTTACCATCGACACAAAGATGGCCCTCGGAATGTTGCGCTTCGGGTCTTTGACCTCATTGCCGAGCGTGGCAACTCGGGCATAGCCGGCAAAGGCGAAAAACACCACGCCGGCCCCGGTCAGCACACTCCAGAACCCGTTAGTCGGTATGCCTTGAAGGGCTTGCCCCAACTTGGATGGGTTTGGGTTTACCGAAAGAACCACCAGGACCACCAAGAAGATTGTGGTGCTGAAACTCAGGACGGTTGCCACCGCGGCAGTTCGGTTGATTCCTAGAATGTTGATTCCGGTAAGCACCGCGATGGCCAATAGCGATGGCCAAACCGGCTGATTTGGAAGCACATACTTCTGAAAGACCAGGGCGATGGCGGCAATCGAGGCAATCTTGCCGAAGACGAATGAGAAGCCGGCTAGGAACGAGGTTGAGTCGTTTACGTAAACGCGCGAATAGGCATAGACACCACCGGGACGATCAACCTGCCTGGCCAATTGATAGATTGCGGCGGAATTAAGGCCGGCCACCAGCGCTGCCAATGCAACAGCCCAAAAGATCAGACCAGCCGAGATTTGGTAGGCGGATGCGAATACAACGAAAACGCCGGCACCCAGCATTGAGGCTAGGCCGATGGCAATAGCGCCACCGAGACCTAGCTGCTGTTTAGGCATGGCCAGGGAAAATCTGGCTTACCGAATCGTCGTCGAAGACCGCGCTGATGGCACGGGCGATAAGTGGAGCAACCGAAAGCACGGTTAGCTTCTCGAAGCGCTTCTCTTCAGGGATTGGCAGGGTGTCCATGACCACTACGGCATCAACCGAGTCACCGCTGAGGCGTTCCACGGCTGGGTCTGAGAAGACTGCGTGAGTGGCGGCAACGATTACTCGAGCGGCACCGTTCTTCTTTAGAGCGGCGGCAGCGGCAACGATGGTTCCCGCGGTGTCGATCATGTCGTCCACGAGTAGACAGGTGCGGCCCTCAACTTCACCAACAAGCTCGTGAGCCGAAACCTGGTTCGGTACGTCTGGGTCGCGACGCTTGTGGATGATGGCCAGTGGTGCGCCGAGACGGTCGGCCCAGATGTCGGCAACGCGAACTCGGCCAGAGTCTGGAGAGACAACGGTTAGGTTTTCGCTTCCCCACTTCTCGGCAACGTGGTCGGCCAGGGTTGGAAGTGCCCAAAGGTGGTCAACCGGCCCGTCGAAGAAACCCTGAATCTGAGGGGTGTGCAGGTCAACCGACATGATTCGGTTGGCGCCGGCGGCTGCGAAGAGGTCGGTCATTAGGCGTGCCGAGATTGGCTCGCGTCCCTTGTGCTTTTTGTCCTGGCGAGCGTATGGGAAGAACGGGGCAACCACGGTGATGCGCTTTGCCGAAGCGCGCTTCAGGGCATCGACCATGAGCAACTGCTCCATGATCCACTGGTTGATTGGGTAGGGGTGAGACTGAATCACGAAGGCATCCACGCCGCGAACCGACTCTTCGAAACGAACGAAGGTTTCTCCGTTCGCGAAGTCGTAGGCGGTGGTTGGGATCACATCGGTGCCGAGGATTTTGGCTACATCGGCAGCAAGCTGAGGGTGGGCACGGCCGCTAAGGAGTGCAAGGCGTTTCTGTCCGTTGATAGTTATCTTGCTCACCATGGGCTCCTGTTTTTGTTTAGTTCTTTGACTTTTCGGCAGCTTCCGCGGCCTTGGTTCCTGGACGGTTCTGAAGTACCCAACCAGCCATGTTGCGCTGTGGCGTCAGGTTCATTCCCAAGTCTCCTGCTGCTATGTCTTTGCGTACCGTGGTACCGGCAGCCGTATAGGCTCCATCACCAATAGTAATTGGCGCAACGAAGGTGTTATGCGACCCGGTGCGAACATGTGAGCCGATCACACTGCGGTGCTTGTTCACGCCGTCGTAGTTGGCAAAAATGGTGCCGGCGCCGATGTTCGATTCAACGCCGATCTCGGCATCGCCCACATAGCTGAGGTGAGGAACCTTGCTACCGGCGCCAATCTTGGCGTTCTTGGTTTCAACGAAGGTTCCGATCTTGCCGTCGGCTCCCAGGTCGGTGCCTGGGCGAAGGAACGCGAATGGGCCAACGCTGGCGCCGTCGCCAATCTTCGAGGTGCTCACATGCGACTTCACAACCTTGGCGTTTTCGCCCACCTCGGTGTCAACCATCTGAACCTCTGGGCCAATGGTTGAGCCGCGGCCGATCTTGGTGAAGCCCTTGAGGATGGTGCCTGGCAGGATCGTTACGTCTTCTGCCAACGAAACGGTTACATCGAGCCAGGTGCTGTTCGGGTCGAGAATGGTCACACCGGCGCGCTGCCAGGCAGCGCAAAGCCTGCGGTTCAGTTCTGCGGTTACTTCGCCGAGCTGAACTCGGTCGTTGATTCCGGCGATTAGCCAGTTGTCGGCAACGGTAAGTGCCTGAACCTTTTTACCGGCGAGACGCTCTGCGGCCACCACGTCGGTTAGGTACTTCTCGTTGTTGGCGTTATTTCTTCCGATAGAACTTAGGTTTTCACGAAGAGCTTGGGCATCGAAAACGTAGACTCCGGCATTCACTTCGGCAATCGCAAGCTCGCGCTCGCTGGCGTCGCGGTGCTCCACAATAGCCTCGAAGTCACCCGAGTTGCTTCGCACAATGCGTCCGTAGCCGGAAGGATCATCTAGGACAGCCGACAGCACGGTGGCCGAGAAACCGCCATCGATGTGACTTTCAACCATGGCCTGGATGGTGCCCACGTCGAGCAGCGGAACATCACCGCTGGTAACCACGACGGTGCCGGTGAAATCTTCTGGAAGGTGTTCGAGAGCGCATTCAACCGCGCGACCGGTGCCAGGGATTTCGTCCTGGTCGGCAATTAGAGCGGTTGGGTAGAAAGCGTTGATGTATTCGGCGATTACCTCGCGCTCGTGGCGAACGACCGAGATAACCTGCTCGGCGCCGAG
The DNA here is from genome assembly GCA_039795835.1 of Actinomycetota bacterium. Classification (GTDB taxonomy): domain Bacteria; phylum Actinomycetota; class Actinomycetes; order Actinomycetales; family Microbacteriaceae; genus Rhodoluna. The sequence goes on from JBDKLA010000009.1 coordinate 6,546, forward strand.
AGCGGTTGCAGTTGAAAGCGCGTGTCCGATAAGCGGAAGACCGGCCAGTTCGTGCATGACCTTCGGGGTTTGAGAGCGCATGCGAGTTCCAGCTCCGGCGGCCAAAACAATAACCGCGAACTTTTGGTTGCTCATACCTCTCCTTACGCTCCGCCCATAGGATTCGAACCTATACCGAACGCCTCCAAAGAGCGTCGTGCTGCCATTACACTAGAGCGGACCGCGACCCAAAAGGGTTGCCCCTCTAGTTTGCCAGAAACTAGCCGAGCAATTCGGAGGTTTCGAGCCACTCAGCCTCTAATTCTTCGCGTTTTTGATTCAGTTCCGACTGTTTTGCAACGAGCTTGCCGAGACCTTCGAAATCCGACTGATCATGCTCGGCCATTTTCCCGTGAAGCAGGGCTTCCTCGCTGGCAAGTTTCTCCAGAGCACGCTCGATTCGGGAGAGGTTTTTCTCGGCGTCACGAAGTTCTGCGCCGCTCAGGCCGGTAGGTTTCTCAGCCACTGGTGCGCTTTGCGTTTTGGCTCCGAGGCTGGCTGCGCGAAGTTGCAGATACTGCTCAATTCCGCCGGTGAGGTGGCGCAAACTTCCATCGCCGAGTAGGGCGTACTGGTTGTCGGTGACACGCTCGAGAAGGTAGCGGTCGTGGCTGACCACAATCAGCGTGCCCGGCCAACTGTCTAGCAGGTGTTCCATCGCGGTGAGGATGTCGGTGTCGAGGTCGTTGGTTGGCTCATCGAGAATCAGCACGTTCGGCTCGCCAAACAGCAAACGAAGGAATTGCAGTCGACGTTTTTGGCCACCGCTGAGTTCGCCGATTTGGGTCTGGAGTTGGGCCTTGGTAAATCCGAGCTGCTCAACCAGGTGGGTCGTGGAAACCTCCTGCTTGTCGACCACAAAGGTGGTTTTCTCTCGGGCAATAAGTTCAAAGATTCGCTCGTCTGCGAACTCTTCCAGTTCGTTAACATCCTGCGACAGAATCGCGATGTTCACGGTCTTTCCGCGCTTCACGCGACCGGCAAGCGGATTCAACTCGCCCGTGATGAGCTTCAGCAGGGTGGTCTTGCCAGCACCATTTACACCGACCAAGCCAACGCGATCGCCCGGCCCCAGTCGCCAGGTCACATCGCGCAGAAGGTTCTTGTCGGCTACCGAGTAACTCAGGTCCTCAATATCTAGGACGTCTTTGCCGAGACGCGATGTAGCCAACTTGCTGAGCGCCACCGAGTCGCGTGGGCTTGGCTCATTGGCGATCAGTTCCGAGGCGGCGTCCAGTCGGAATTTTGGTTTCGAGGTTCTAGCCGGAGCACCTCGGCGAAGCCAAGCGAGCTCTTTTCGAAGAAGGTTCTGTCGGCGCGCTTCGGTGGCGGCGGCACTCCGATCACGCTCAACACGCTGCAGGATATAGGCGGCGTAACCTCCTTCAAACGGCTCGATGATGCCGTCGTGCACTTCCCAGGTGAAGTTACAAACCGCATCGAGGAACCAGCGGTCGTGAGTGACCACGAGCAAGCCGCCCTGGCTTGCCGGCCAGCGGTTCACCAGGTGTTTCGCGAGCCAGGCCACGCCTTCCACATCGAGGTGGTTGGTCGGTTCGTCGAGCATGAGAACATCCCAGTCGCCAACCAAAAGAGCTGCCAGAGCTACCCTTCGACGCTGACCACCGCTGAGTTCACTGATTCGTTTCTGCCAGTCGAGGTCGCCGAGCAGTCCCGCCAAGACGTCGCGGACCTTGGGATCGCCAGCCCACTCGTGTTCGGGTCGGTGACCGACCACGGCGAAACCGATGGTCGCATCGTCTGGGAATGAATCGACCTGTGTCAGCATGCCAACGCGTAGACCTCCGCGGTGAGTGACTCGACCGGAATCGGGTTCCTGAAGCTTCGCGAGGAGCTTTAGCAGGGTCGACTTACCGTCACCGTTGCGACCGACCACACCGATTCGATCGCCATCGTTGACTCCGACGGTCACTTCGTTGAAGACGGTTTTGGTTGGGAATTCGAGACTGATGGTCTCGGCGCCGAGCAGGTGGGCCACTAGCCCTCAACCTTCGCACCAGCGGCCGGACCGGAGGTGACCAGTGCGCGGTCACCGAAGACCTCGGCAATTGACTTGGCCTTGGCTTCAGACTCCGCGATTGCAAAAACGGTTGGACCGGAACCACTGACGATTGCAGTGAGTGCGCCGGCGGCTTTCGCGCGGTCGATGGTTTCCTGAAGTTCTGGTTTTAGGTCGAGTGCTGCCCACTGCAAGTCGTTGTGAGCCAGCAGCGCGATTGCCGTCAGATCACCAGCCGCCAAAGCCTCGATCAGGTCGCTTGGTTCAACCGGCGCAAATTCCGGAACCAGGTCGGCACCCTCACGAAGTTCATCTAACCTGCGATAGACCGCCGGGGTGGAAAGTCCGCCCTCGTTGGTAATCAGAACGATGTGAAGTTCGGTGGTTAGTTCAAGCGGAACCAACTGCTCCCCCACACCCGTGCCAAGCGCGATTCCACCCATGACCGAGAACGGCACATCGGCACCAAGGACGACCGAGTTTTCGGCGAGCCCGGCGCCGGTGAGCGCTTCGGCGGCAACCAACGCTGCCGCGGCGTCTGCCGAACCGCCACCCATACCTCCGGCAACGGGTACGTTTTTTGTAATTTCGAATCGTAGGGTTCGTTCGGTAACCAACTGACCGGCGCGAACCACGAGGTTGCTTTCATCTCGCGGCACCTGCTCGAGATGTGCTTCGGGAAGGGTTCCGCGAACTTCGATTTGCAGGTCGTCCGAGTAATCAACACCAACCCGCTCGCGAAGGTTTAGCGCAAGATAAACGCTGCAGACCTCGTGGTAGCCATTGGCCAGCTTCGGGCCGACCGCGAAATAAAGATTGATTTTGCCGGGCGCGGAAGCGTTAATCACAGTGCCACCCGCTTCTCAATTTGCTTGAACCAGGCCTTCCAAACCTTGCGGTACTCCTTGCGGTCTTCGCCCGACCTGATCAGGTCGTGCAGGAGCTTAACCTCGCAACCAGTTGAGGTTGGTTCAATCGAAAACTCCGGTCTGGTGAAATCTGGCAGAGCAACAATCAGTTTGCTGTTTGGTTGGCGCTTCAGCACGCGAGGATTGAGCACTTCCGGCCACTGGGCTTCGTCGCCGAGAATCGAGAAAATGCGAGCGGCTTCCGCTGGAAGTTCGAAAACCAACTCCAGCGAAATGATGTCTTTGTTGCGACCGATGTTGGTGCTCATAGCTGCTTCGCAATCTTAATGAAGTCTTCGATTACCAACTGCTCGCCGCGAAGTTGCGGGCTAATTCCGGCACGCACCAAAAGTTCTTCGGCAGCCGCCGCTGAACCGGCAAGGTCTGCCAAAGATTGACGCAATGTTTTTCTGCGCTGAGCAAACGAGGCGTCGATGACGGAGAAGGTCTTGGTTCTTAAGTCTTCTGGACCCATCGGTTCATCGCGCTTGGCGAAATAAACCAAGGACGAATCGACATTCGGAATCGGCCAGAAAATACTTCGGCTCACGTTTCCGGCGAGGTTGGCATCGGCCCACCATGCCAGCTTCGCACTCGGGCTCCCATAGACCTTGCTCCCCGGCTTCGCGGCAAGTCGATGGGCAACTTCGGATTGAACCAAGACGAGCCCGTGGCGAAGCGAAGGGAAAGTTTCGATAAAGTGCAGCAGCACTGGCACCGAGATGTTGTAAGGAAGGTTCGCAACCAGCGCGGTTGGTTTTGCCGGGAGTGCGGTGACCTTCATGGCGTCCTGGGTGACCAGCGAGAACTTGCGACCGGCTGCGCGCTTGGCAACAGTCTGTTCGATGGCCGCAGCCATCTTGGCGTCGATCTCAACCGAGATCACGTGGTCAACTGCCTCGAGGAGACCGAGAGTCAGGGAACCCAGACCGGGGCCAATCTCCACAACTGTCTCAGAAGGGTCAAGCTTCGCCGAAGTCACAATCTTGCGAATCGTGTTGGGGTCGGTAACGAAGTTTTGACCTAGCTTCTTGGTTGGAACCACGCCAAGCGCATCGGCCAGCTGGCGAATATCGGCACCACCCAGGAGTTCAACCATTAGCTCCACGACCCGTATACGGTTTCGGTGTTCAGGGTAAGTTGGGCGGCAAGTTCGTTGGCATCCACGCTGCGAACCTCGGCCATTTTCCGAACCGTGATCGGAACCAGATAACTGGCATTCGGACGTCCGCGGAATGGTTCCGGAGTGAGGAACGGTGCATCGGTTTCAACCAAAATTAGTTCCTTAGGAGCCATCGCCAGAGAATTGCGCAGGTGCTCGTTGCGCTTGATGGTGATGTTTCCGGCGAACGACATGTACCAGCCGTTGTCGATGCAAATCTGCGCGAGATCAACGTCGCCCGAGTAGCAGTGGAAAACTACCTTGTTCGGAGCTCCCACGCGCTTGAGGGTAGCGACCACCTGGTCGTGAGCCTCGCGGTCGTGGATCATCAGAGCGATATCGTTTTCCTTGGCGATTCGAATGTGCTCTTCGAACGAGTGTTGCTGAAGCTTGAGCGAGTCCTCGCCCTCGGTTCGGAAAAAGTCGAGGCCGGTTTCACCGATGGCTCGCACTCTCGGCTTCTTCGCAAGTTCGGCAATTTCAGCAATCGCTTCGTTCAGTTTTCCGAGAGTTCCGTACTCTGGGGCTTCGTTTGGGTGAAGGGCAACCGCCGCGAGAACGCGTGGATCCTTGGACGCCAAATCGGCCGACCACTTGGACGTTTCCAAGGTCACGCCAACCTGAACCACGCCCTTGATTCCCACCGATGCCGCCCGAGCCAACTGCTCCTCGGTGCTGATCGCTTCATCGCCATAGGCAATGTCGAAGTGGGTGTGGTTGTCGTAGGTGGCAACCTCAAGCGGTTCGGGTAGTGGCGGGTAGCTCACTACTTACCTTCGGCTTCGGTTTCGATTCTTGGGAAAAGCGGCTCAAGTTCGCCAATCTCGGTGCCTGCCTCAAGCACACCCCAGGTTGCGGCCGACTCGATGGTGGCTTCGTCCAGAGAGCCGAGAGCTCCACCAGTAACGGCAGCCCAAAGCTTGCCGGTGGCCTTCGGTGTGATTGGGTTTAGCAGAACCGAAAGAACGCGAAGGCCCTCGGCACAAACGTAGAGCACCGTCGAGAGACGCTCGCGCTTGGACTCATCCTTAGCCAAAGCCCAAGGCTCGGTCACGGTGATGTAGTTGTTGAGCGCATCAACCAGAGTCCAGATACTGGTGAGCGCGTCCTGGATGGCAACCTTATCGATGGCGTCATCGGCGTCCTCGGTGGCCTTCTTGGCGATGGCAATAATTTCGCGGTCCTGGTCGGTGTACTCGCCGGGACTTGGGATCACGCCTTCGAAGTATCGACCAATCATCGCCAGCGAACGCGAGGCAAGGTTTCCAAAGCCATTCGCCAACTCGGCCTGGTAACGAGCCGAAAGGTCTTCCCACGAGAATGAACCGTCCTGGCCAAAGGCAATCGCCTTCATGAAGTAGAAGCGGAAGGCGTCCGAACCGAAGGTGTCGGTGATCTGCTCAGGAGCGATACCGGTGAGCTTCGACTTCGACATCTTCTCGCCACCAACCAGTAGCCAACCGTGACCGAAAACCTGCTTCGGAGTTGGCAGGCCGGCAGCCATCAGCATGGCTGGCCAGATGACGGCGTGGAAGCGGAGGATGTCTTTACCAACGACCTGCAGGCTGGCTGGCCAGAGCGAGCGGAACTTCGCTTCGTCTTCGCCGTAGCCGATTGCCGTGATGTAGTTCAGCAGCGCATCGAACCACACGTAGGTGATGTGGCTGTTGTCCCATGGAATGTCGATGCCCCAGTCGAACTTTTCCTTGGAACGAGAAATCGAAAGGTCATCCAGACCGCGACGAACGAACGAGACTACCTCGTTGCGAGCCGAGTCTGGGGCCACGAAGTCTGGCTGCTGGGCGTATAGATCGAGCAGCGGCTCCTGGAATTCGCTCAACTTGAAGAAGTAGTTGGTCTCTTTTAGTTTTTCGACCGGCTTCGAGTGGATGGCGCAAACCGGCTGCCCCTCGAATGCACCTTCGCCATCCAGCAGGTCGGCTTCGGTCTTGTACTCTTCACAGCCAACGCAGTAGTTACCCTCGTACGAACCCTGGTAGATGAAACCGGTGTCGTAAAGGTGCTGCAAGAACTTCTGCACGTTCTTCTCGTGGCGAGGCTCGGTGGTGCGAATGAAGTCTGAGTTGCGAATGTCGATGGTGTCGAGCAGTGGCAGCCAGGCGTCGTGAACCAGCTTGTCGGCCCAGTCTTTCGGCTCGGTCTTGTTGGCCGCTGCGGTGCGCAAAATCTTTTCACCGTGCTCATCGGTTCCGGTCAACATGAATGCCTTCTCTCCACGCTGGGCGTGCCAACGAGTGACCACGTCGGTGGCAACCTCGGTATAGGCGTGCCCGATGTGAGGAGCATCGTTCACATAAAAGATCGGCGTCGTTGAATAGAACGACTTTTCCGTGGAGTTAGGCATTCTTCTATCTTAATTGCGTGCGTCGAGGCTCGCTTGATAGAGCTCACTCTTGGAGACCCCGTGCATGCTCGCCACCTGAGCCACAGCTTGCTTTAGGCCGATGCCACTGGCGGTTAGTTGCTGAACCTCGGACACCAAATCAACCGCTTCGACGGATTCCTCGGACGCACCCGAAATAACCAGGACCATTTCGCCCTTGTGGTCGTCGGACGCCCAGGAAACCAACTCGGATAGGCTTCCACGAATGGTCTCCTCGAACTTCTTGGTGAGTTCACGAGAAACCGTTACCCTGCGTTCGGGGCCAAAAACTTCCACAGCATCCTGAAGCGATTCGCGAATTCGGTGCGGAGCCTCGAAGAAAACCATGGTTCTGCGCTCGGCAACCAGTTGGCCGAAGGTGCGCTTGCGATCGCCCGACTTACGCGGTAGAAAGCCTTCAAAGGTGAATCGATCGGTTGGTAGCCCAGAAACCGCGAGCGCGGTAATCACGGCCGAAGGTCCTGGAATCGCGGTCACTTCAACGCCGGCGGCAACGGCTGCGCGCACCAGCAAAAACCCAGGGTCGCTAACCGTTGGCATTCCGGCATCGCTAACCACCAGCAGGTCGTCCTCGGCGGCCAGCGCCACCAATTGATCCAGCCTGCTCCCCTCGTTTTGCTCGTTCAGGCTGAATAACTTGGCATTTAGGTGAATCCCCAGCGCCTGGGCCAACTTGAGGGTGGTTCGGGTGTCCTCGGCGGCGATGAACTTGGCATTCTCGAGGTGCTCCACGAGGCGCGGGCTGGCGTCGGCAAGATTGCCGATTGGGGTGGCTCCGAGAATGATCACCCTCTATTTTCCCCAATTAGCATTGGGTTGTGCGCATGGTTAATTGGTTTCGAGCGATCGGTGATCGTTTCGGAGTAGTTCCAGTTCTCGTTTTGGCCGCTATAACCAGGATTTGGAACCTCGGCAATCCGCAAAAACTGGTGTTCGACGAGACCTACTACGTGAAAGACTCGTTCACGCTTTGGAAAGCTGGGCACGAACTTCAGTGGGCGGCTGGCAACGAAACCACCTTCACCCCAGACGGCGTTCTCGATACCCCGGAGTTCGTGGTGCACTCCCCGCTTGGCAAATGGATTATCGGCCTCGGGATGCAGGTTTTCGGTTCGACCAATCCGGTCGGTTGGCGCATCATGGTTGCTCTGTTCGGCATTGTCGCCGTTTGGGTGATCTATCTGGTTGCACTCCAACTCTTCGGCTCCAAGCGTTGGGCACTGGTACCGGCATTCCTGCTAGCCATCGACGGTCAGGCAATCGTAATTTCCCGCACGGCAATCCTGGACGGCTTGGTCATGACCGTGGCACTTTTGGGTTTCTACCTGCTGCTGAGATCGCTCACCGACGCCAGGCCGACCCGTTGGCTGCTCGCGATGGTGCTAGTGCTAGGCGCCGGTTCGGCCATCAAATGGAGCGCTGGGCTTTTCCTCGCAGTCTTCCTCGCCTACTACGTTTTCCACACCAAGCGCTTCCGTGAACTGGCACTGGCACCGCTGGCTTTGGTACCCTACCTTCTCAGCTGGACAGGCTGGTTTGTGAGCCACGGTTGGGGCTACAAGGCAAACGATGTTTTGGGAAGCTTCATCGCCTATCACCAGCAGATGTATCACTTCCACGCAACGCTCTCGATGCAACACCCCTACCAAACCAGCCCGAGTACCTGGTTGGCAATGCTTCGCCCAACCTCGTTCTTTTTTGAAAACAACGACGGGTTGGTAACCGCCATCGACCCAATTGGCAACCCGGTCATTTGGCTCGGAGGAATCGTGGCCCTGGGTTTTTGGTTCTCCTGGTTTGTTCAAAATCGCGACCGCCTGAGCGTCCTAGTTTTTACCGGCTTTATCGCCGGCTATCTGCCCTGGCTCATCTACTGGAATCGCACCTCGTTTCAGTTCTATTCGATAACGTTCGAGCCCTGGATCCTGCTCATGATCACCCTGATGGCCTACCGCTACCGAGCTCGAAGGCTTGTGGCAATCGGCTCAACTCTGGCTTTTGCAATCTTCATCTTCTTCATCCCGCTCTACGTGGGCCTGCCGATCCCGCTCTGGTTCTGGCAGCTTCACATGTGGATTCCAACCTGGATTTAGGGCAAGTAGGCTGGTTGGGTTATGCCAAGTTACAGTTCAGTTCTTAGCCGCCCGGGCGTTGCCCGAGTGTTGGGTACGCAACTTCTAGCCCGATTCGCATTCGGCATGATGAGCCTTGCCATCGTGCTTCACGTTCAGCAGATTTACCACAACTACACAATGGCCGGCATCGCGCTCGGCGCCGAAACCGTAGGTGCGGCAATCTCCGGTCCGCTAATCGCCAGACGCCTTGCAAAATGGGGTCCGAAGCGTGTGATTCGCATCGTGGCAGCGATCAGCTCGGCAACGCTCCTGTTCATAGCGTTCTACCGAGGACCTGAACTTTGGACGGTGGTGGCCTGTTTGATTGTTGGTCTCACCTCTCCCCCAATTCAGCAGGTTGCGCGCTCGGTCTACCCGAGCCTGATTACCGCAAAGCAGACCTCTTACCTGTTCTCCCTCGACGCAACCCTGCAGGAATTCCTCTGGGTATTCGGGCCGGTTTTGGCAACCATGATCACCGCAACCTACAACTCCGCGAGCGCGATCGTGTTTATGGCCACCGTTCAGATCGTGGGCACCTACCTGTTCTCCAGAAACCCTGAGGTTGGTGAGATGAAGATTCCTAAATCGAAGCGTCGCCTCGGTGGAATTCTTCGCAAGCCAATCGTCTTGGCCAATGTGTCGATCAACCTATTCCTGGTGGCAACCTTCGGTGGTGCCGAGGTTGGAACGGTGGCAGTTTTGGGAATCGCGCCTTCCGGTATCGTCATCGCGGCTCTCTCCCTTGGGTCGATCATCGGTGGATTCGCGTTCGGGCACCGCGCCAAAACCAAGTGGGCTCTACTCAAGTTCCTGTCGATCGTGATGGTTGGCTACGCTGCCGTATTTTTCAACCCAACCGACCTGGTTTGGATCACCATCTGCTGGTTCATAACTGGGCTCGGGGTGGCACCGGCTTTCGCAACCATGGCGTCCATGATTTCGGTTAGCTTTGGCGCCGCCGACAGCGCCGAAGCCTATGGCTGGGCTAACACCGGGCAGCTACTCGGCTACTCGCTTGGTGCTGCCGTGGCCGGAGTCGTCATCGACAACGTAGCCCACGAGGCCGCCTGGTATGTAACCGCCGCTTCGGCTGCATTGGCAGTTCTCTTCGCTCTCATAACGGTTCGCTTCAATCCACCCCTAAACCAAAAGGACGCCTAATGCCAATCTTCGCCGTTACCTACAAATACATAGATGACCCAGAACTAATCAACCAAATTCGGCCAACACACAGAGTTTGGCTGAAAGAACTACTAGACCAAGACATCCTCCTAGTTAGCGGCCCGATGGTAAACCGCGCCGCGTCACTCCTAATATTTCGTGGGGAATCGGTTGAAGAACTTAGTGCGCTGCTCGACAACGATCCGCTAGAAGTGGCTGGCGTGATTGAAGAGAGAATTATCGAAGAATGGAATACAGTCTTCGGTCCCTGGAGTTAAGGGTTTCATGGAACTCAAACTGAACAACGGAAACACCATTCCCCAACTCGGCCTAGGCGTTTACAAAGTAGCCCAGGACGAAGCGGTAAACCTGATGCGAGAGGCCATTGAGGTTGGCTATCGCCGAATCGACACCGCAGCTCTTTACGGTAACGAGGCTGAAGTAGGCCAGGGTATTCGCGAATCGGGAATCGATCGCTCTGAGGTTTTTGTAACCACCAAAATTTGGAACGACCGCCAGGGCTTCGCTGAAGCGCAAAAGGCCATCGACGAGTCGATGAGCAAACTAAACCTCGAATACATCGACATGCTGCTAATCCACTGGCCATGCCCAGCGCAGAACCTCTACCTCGAGACCTGGAAGGCTTTTGAGAAAGCCCTCGAAGACGGCAAGGTTAGAAACATCGGTGTTAGCAACTTCCAACCACACCACCTGAACAACCTCTGGGAAAACTCGATCGTGAAACCAACCATCAACCAGGTTGAACTTCACCCGTTCTTCCAGCAGGCCGAGGTTCGCGCCGCCAATGAAAAGCTTTCGGTTCTCACCGAAGCCTGGGCTCC
>JBDKLA010000010.1:0-14146 GCA_039795835.1 Actinomycetota bacterium
TTGGAACTGTCCTGTTGCACGTTGTCAAGCCTTGGCCAATAAGCGATTGGGATGTGGTCGGTTGTGATGTTGGTCAAGGAGATTCTCTGGTAATTCGTTCTAGGGGAGAGGTTGCTGTTATCGACACCGGCAAAGATCCTGGGCTTATTGATGGCTGCCTTGATCGGCTCCAAGTAAAGGACGTTGACCTCCTCGTGCTTACCCATTTCGACTTCGACCATGTTGGCGGCCTCACCGGTCTCGAACGCGGGAGAACCATCAAGCTCGCACTCATTTCGCCATTCCCAGACGACCGACCGGAGGCCGATTTCATGAGAGACAACCTAGGTACATTTGCCTCTGAAGTTTCGCAACCGTCGGTAGGTTTTTCTGGAAAATTAGGGGACTTCGACTGGCAGGTTTTCAGTTCACTCGGTTCGGCTGCCAAGACTGCCAATCAGGGTTCGCTTGGAATTCGGTTCGAATCCAACACGGAGGTGATCTACACCCTTGCCGATCTTGACAAGGACGCCCAGTGTCGAGCTCTTAACTGGGCTCATTCGAGTTCGAAACTCACGATTGTGAAAGTCTCACACCATGGTTCAGCCGACCAGTGTGAAGAGTTTTACCAAGCAATACAGCCGGATGTTGCACTCATCTCGGTGGGGAAGGGGAACGCCTACGGGCACCCTACAAATCGCGCCTTGGAGATCCTCGCGAAAACCGGGGCAAAGGTTTTTAGAACCGACACCCAGGGAGCTATCTCTTTGAAGTCGGTCTCAGGCGGGGTTCAAGTCTTAGTCGCAGGCTCTAGGTAGGCTGTACTTCGTGGGTAAAGCGAGAATCATCGAATGGCGTAAGGCGAGTCCATCGCCACTCATTCTCGTTTTCGGCTCTGAAGAATATTTCTCGTCATCGGCTATCCGTAGAATTCGCGACCAACTAAAGGAGTCGCAACCTGGGCTCGAAATTTACGAAGTGGATGCCAGCGAATACAACTCTGGCGACCTGATCAACATGATCAGCCCGTCGCTGTTTTCCGACCCAAAGTTAGTGATCATCAACGGTGTCGAAAGAGCCACCGATGCACTAATCGAAGACGGTAAGTCCGTCGAGATCTCCGACCTAACCGACACCACACTGATTTTTCAACACTCCGGAACCAGCACGCGCGGTAAAGCTCTGCTCGATGCAATTCGCTCCAACGACGATGCGGTAGAGATCGCCTGTGCCAAGCTAACCGACAAAGACAAAGCATCGTTTGTTCAGGCACATTTCTTGGAAGCTGGTCGAAAGTATTCTCAGGCTGCGATTCGTGCTCTGGTTGATGCATTCGGTCAAGACATTCCCGAGCTCGCTGCAGCTTGCGACCAGCTTCTGGCCGATAGCTCTGAACAAATCGACGAAGCGCTAGTGGACCGCTATTTTGGCGGCCGTATCGAGGCAACTGCATTCAATGTTCTCGATAAAGCGCTGGAAGGTCGCTCGGGCGAGGCGCTGGTGTTGCTTCGCCATGCAATTCAAACCGGCGAGGATCCGATCAAGATCATTGCTGGCATGGCGCCAGGCATTAAGCGAATGGCAACCATCATGCACGACCCCAAGGCCAACGCTTCGACCATCGGGGTGAACGACTACATTTTCCGCAAGATTCGAACCTCTACAAACGGCTGGGACGATGACGGCATGATTCGCGCGTTGCAATTGATTGCCGATGCAGATGCTGCGGCCAAGGGTGCCGAGCGTCAGCCAGAATATCGTCTGGAGCAGTTGGTTCTTCTGATCGCCAATCGAGGTCGCGTTTGAAAAAAGTAAATCCCGCGTGGATTTTTGTGACGATTTTGCTGATCGCAGTCGTCCTTCGACCACCGGTTGCTCAAATTGGGCCGATTCTCGATCAAATCCAAAAGCAGCTCCGAATTGGTGACAGCGAAACTGCGCTTTTGGCAGCGATTCCAGTTCTCTGCTTCGGTTTCGGTGCATTTGCTTCCCCAGCGTTGGTTAGGCGATTTGGCCTAAATAAGACAACGGTTGGTCTACTTGGCCTAATCGTCGCCTCGATAGCAATCCGCCCTTACATCGGTTATTTCGGCATGCTGGTCGGAACCACTGTTGCCGGATTGGCGATTGCAGTGGCAAATGTTTTGCTGCCCTCGATTGTGCGTGAGCGATTTCCAAAGCGAGTGGTGCCACTGACGAGCGCATATACAACGATTCTGGCTGCCTCAGCAAGCTTTGCGGCTGCCTTCAGTTTCCCGAGTGCAAAGGCTTTCGGATGGCAATTGGCGCTGGAACTTTGGGCTTTGCCCGCGCTTTTGGCTTTCGGGTTTTCGTTCTCGTTACTTTCGGGTGATGCGAAACATGAAACCGATGGCGAACAAGAGCACAGGGGAGATTTCAAACTTATTGGTCGCTCACCAATTGCGTGGTCGATCATCGGTTTGTTTGGGATTCAGAGCCTTGGCTTCTACGCACTTTTGGCATGGCTTCCTAACCTAGCCATCGACTCGGGAATGAAGCCAGGGGATGCGGGCGCTCTACTTTCTCTCATGACAATCGTTGGAGTTCCGGTTGGTTTGGCGCTTTCATCAAACTTTGGGCGCTTCAAAAGCTTGGCAAACATGGGTGCCTTGATTTCAATGGTCACCATCGCTGGTCTGGTACTACTTTCGATGCATCTTTGGGTGCCAGCCGTAATCGTTATCGGAATCGGACAGGCATCCAGCTTTCCGCTGTCGCTGAGTTTGATCTCCACGAGAGCCGCCAATCAACGCCTCACCACGATGCTGTCTTCGGTTTCGCAGGGTGTTGGTTACCTGCTGGCCGCCATTGGCACATTCCTTTTTGGGTGGGTGGCCAAGCAAACCAACTCTTGGGCGGTAAGTATCTGGGGTTTGATCGCGCTGACTGTGGTTCAGGTAGTGGCAGCCTGGTATGCCGGGAGACCCAAGGTCATTGAATAAAAAAAATCCCGCCGGTAAAAACCGACGGGATTTCTCACGTTTAGCTTTAGAGAGCTGCAACCTTCTTGGCGATTGCCGACTTGCGGTTTGCGCCCTGGTTCTTGTGTAGAACACCCTTAGAAACAGCCTTGTCGATCTTCTTACCTGCGGCACGAAGAGCTTCGGTTGCTGCTGCCTTGTCTCCAGCGGTTGCTGCTTCGCGAACGGCGCGGATAGCGGTCTTTACTTCGCTCTTCACTGCCTTGTTACGCTCTGCTGCCTTGGCGTTGGTGCCAATACGCTTGATCTGCGACTTAATGTTTGCCATGTTTCACTTTCGGAAAAAGTTTTTCTTGGGATTCGCTTCGGATGGAGACACTCACCCGTAACAAACATCTAGCCTAACAGGGCTTAGGCCACAAGGGCAACCATTTGTGCGAGAATGTAAGTCGTTGTCCCGATAAATCCATCAAAGAGGTAAACCTTGTCGCCACGCGCTACCAACAGGCTTGAGCCGGCAAAAACCAACCCGGATTTCATTCGCAACTTCTGCATCATTGCCCACATCGATCACGGTAAGTCAACCCTTGCCGACCGCATGCTTCAGCTAACCGGTGTTGTTGATGATCGTTCGATGCGCGCCCAGTACCTCGACCGCATGGACATCGAGCGCGAGCGTGGAATCACCATCAAGTCTCAAGCGGTTCGTATGCCATGGGAGTTTGAGGGGCAAACCTACGCGCTAAACATGATCGACACCCCTGGTCACGTCGACTTCACCTACGAGGTTTCGCGTTCGCTTGCTGCTTGCGAAGGTGCAGTGCTTCTAGTGGATGCCGCACAGGGCATCGAAGCTCAGACGTTGGCAAACCTGTACCTAGCCATGGAAAACGATCTTCAAATCATTCCTGTTCTGAACAAGATTGACCTACCAGCAGCCCAGCCTGAGAAGTATGCCGAGGAACTCGCAAACCTTATCGGTGGAGACCCAGACGACTGCCTCCGCGTCTCCGGAAAGACCGGTGTAGGCGTAGACGCACTTCTCGACAAGATTGTTAGAACCGTTCCGAACCCGGTAGGCGACCCAAACGCTCCGGCGCGAGCGATGATCTTTGACTCGGTCTACGACTCTTACCGCGGTGTAGTTACCTACGTTCGAATGATCGATGGCCACCTGGCGCCACGCGAAAAGATTCAAATGATGTCGACCCGCGCCGTCCACGAGGCTCTGGAAATTGGTGTTTCTTCGCCTGAGCCTGAGCCGACCAAGGGCCTCGGCGTTGGTGAGGTGGGCTACCTGATTACCGGTGTAAAGGACGTTCGCCAGTCAAAGGTAGGAGACACCGTAACTACCGTCGCCAAGCCTGCCACCGAACCGCTCAAGGGTTACTCTGAGCCGCTTCCAATGGTGTTCTCCGGTATTTATCCAATCGACGGTTCCGACTATCCGAACCTTCGAGAGGCGCTAGACAAACTCAAGCTTTCCGACGCGGCGCTGGTCTACGAGCCAGAGACCTCGGTTGCTCTAGGTTTCGGTTTCCGTTGTGGCTTCCTAGGTCTTCTGCACCTCGAAATTGTTACTGAACGCCTGGAACGCGAGTTCGGTCTCGAGCTGATCGCCACGGCACCATCGGTAATTTATGAGGTCACCATGGATAGTGGTACAGAAATCACCGTGACTAACCCTTCCGAGTTCCCAACAGGAAAAATCAAGAAGGTGCTGGAGCCAATGGTGAAGGCAACCATTTTGGCCCCGAAGGATTATGTTGGCGTAATCATGGAACTCTGCCAGGGTCGTCGCGGAAACATGATCGACATGCAGTATCTCGGCGAAGACCGAGTGCAGTTGCGCTACAGCCTGCCGCTTGCCGAGATCGTCTTCGATTTCTTCGACCAGCTCAAGAGTAAGACTCAGGGTTATGCATCGCTCGACTACGAAGAGGCCGGCCTTGCCGAAGGTGACTTGGTCAAGGTCGACATCTTGCTCCAGGGCGACCAGGTTGATGCTTTCAGTGCCATCGTTCACAAGGACAAGGCTTACGCGTACGGCGTCATGATGACCGGAAAACTTCGCGAACTAATCCCCAGACAGCAGTTCGAAGTACCGATTCAGGCCGCTATCGGTGCTCGAATCATCGCTCGTGAGTCGATTCGTGCGATGCGTAAAGACGTTTTGGCTAAGTGTTACGGTGGCGATATTTCTCGTAAGCGCAAACTCCTCGAGAAACAAAAAGAGGGTAAGAAGCGCATGAAGATGGTTGGTCGTGTTGAGGTTCCTCAGGAAGCCTTTATCGCGGCTCTTTCCACCGGCGACGAGAAAAAGGGCGACAAGAAGTCCAAGTAATGGCTACCTTTCACGGCTACGTGCATGTTCCGTTTTGCCGGGTTCGCTGTGGCTACTGCGACTTCAATACCTACACCGCAACCGAACTTCAGGGCTATCCGCAAACCGCTTTCATCTCGAATCTAAAAGCTGAAATTGCTTTGGCTAAAGACTCCGTTGGTGAACGAAAGTTGGAAACAGTCTTCTTCGGCGGCGGAACGCCCACCTTGCTTCCTGCCCATGAGTTGGCTGAAGCACTTGAACTTCTCCGGGACGCATTTGGAATTGCCGAGGGCGCGGAAATAACCACCGAAGCGAACCCAGACACAGTTGATCAGGATTACCTGCAAACCCTTTTTGATGCCGGATTCAATCGAATCTCGTTCGGAATGCAGTCCGCGGTGCCGGAGGTGCTAGAAACATTGGAACGCAGCCACAATCCGGCCATGGTTGCGAAGAACGTTCAGGTCGCGAAGGAAATCGGTTTCCAAACCTCGGTCGACCTCATCTACGGAGCGCCAGGGGAAACCATGGAGCAGTGGCAACGTTCGGTGCAGGCTGCCATGGACATGGTAACGGACCACATTTCTGCCTATGCGCTAATCGTTGAACCCGCAACCAAGCTCGCGAGGCAAATCGCTTCGGGGGAGAAGCCTGAGCCCGATGAGGACCTTCAGGCCGACAAATACGAGTGGTTGGATCGGAAACTTCGGGAAGCCGGTTTTGACTGGTACGAACTTAGTAACTGGTCTCGCGATATAGGCACCGATTCTCGACACAACATCGCTTACTGGCAGGGAATGGACTGGTGGGGGTTTGGGCCGGGTGCCCACAGTCACGTCGCTGGTCGTCGCTGGTCCAATGTGAAACACCCAACCACCTACGCGAAACTTTTGGCGGACGGGCAGATTCCTCGTGGCGAGGTTGACGAACTTTCTCAAGAGCAAAGGCTCGAAGAGCGAGCGATGCTCGAATTGCGCCTCCGCGGGGGTTTAGACCTGGGAGTCGTGAAACAGTTGAACTCCGAGCATGCGAAGGCAATCTCGGAACTCGTTGCGTCGGGCCTAATCGATGGGTCTGGTGCAATTTCCGGCCGCGCCATTTTGACCCTAAACGGCAGACTTTTAGCCGACTTCGTACTGAGAAAGCTTCTAGGTCTCTAGCGGTTTCACGGGTAATATTGGCACTCAGGAGTACTGAGTGCTAATTGGAGGTGCCAATGATTTCGGAACGTAGTTTTGAGGTCCTGCGTGCCATCGTCGAAGACTATGTCAGCACGAGAGAACCGGTCGGCTCCAAGGCGCTATTGGAGCGCCACGGCTTTGGAGTGTCTTCCGCCACGATTCGCAACGACATGTCGATTCTCGAAGAAGAGGGTCTGATTCATGCGCCGCACACCTCGGCTGGCCGTGTTCCAACCGACAGCGGCTACCGCTTATTTGTCGATCGCCTCAATGAACTAAAGCAGTTGAGTACCGCCGAGCGCCAAGCGATGGAGACGTTGCTTTCGGGTAGTGCCGATCTTGATGAAATTCTTGGACGAAGCGTCCGCCTGCTTTCGCAACTAACCAATCAGGTGGCAATGGTTCAGTACCCAACCCTTGGAAAGGCTCGGGTCCGTGCCTTTGAATTGGTTTCGGTTGCCGATACCAAAGTCATGGTCATGTTGATTTCAGACAACGGACGAATTCAACAGCACGTCGTGGAGCTCGGTGAAGTTGTGGAGCCAGCTCTTTTGGCTCAGGTTCGAGGCCGCATCAACGAACTGGTTTCGGGAATTGCCCTGGCGGATGTTGCCGCTGCTACCGCCAAAATCGGTGAGCAATTCGAAGCCAAACACCGCGGCTTTGTGAACGCGGTTGTGCTGAGCCTTCAGGATCAGGTAGATGCCAACCGCCAGGACAAGCTCGTGCTTGCCGGAACCGCCAACCTGGTTCGCTCCGAGGGAGACTTCGGTGGAAACCTCTCACCACTGCTCGATGCAATTGAGGAACAGGTGGTCCTGTTGCGTCTGATTTCCGAGATGGAAGCCGATCAGCATGGGGTTAGCCTGCTGATTGGTTCGGAGAACCACATCGCCGGTCTAAATCTGGCGAGCGTTGTTGTTTCCGGTTACGGGAATTCTGATGTTCCTCTGGCAAAGGTTGGCGTTCTTGGTCCAACGCGCATGGATTATTCAACAAACATTTCCGCTGTTCGTGCAATCGCACGTTACCTTTCAAAGAGCCT
This sequence comes from Actinomycetota bacterium, assembly GCA_039795835.1. GTDB lineage: Bacteria > Actinomycetota > Actinomycetes > Actinomycetales > Microbacteriaceae > Rhodoluna. The sequence continues at coordinate 7,474 of JBDKLA010000010.1, forward strand.
AGGAGCATAGGTGTCAGATCACTACGAAGTTTTGGGCGTTCCACGCGATGCAACCGAAGAGCAAATCAAAAAGGCTTACCGCAAGTTGGCCCGTGAGTTGCACCCGGATGTAAACCCAGAGCCTGAGGCTCAGGAGAAGTTCAAGCTGGTAACCCACGCCTATGAGGTACTCATCGATGTTGAGCAGCGCCGAAACTATGACATGGGTGGTTCAAATCCATTCGGTGGAGGAGCTAACTTCGGATTCGGAGACATCTTCGACACATTCTTTGGCGGCGGCCAGCGCGGTCCAAGGTCGCGCGAACAGCGAGGCGAGGATGCACTTCTTCGGATTGAGCTAACCCTTCAGGAAGCAGTCTTCGGTGTCTCCAAGTCGATCGATATCGAGACCGCTGTGCTCTGCGAATCCTGTAACGGAAGCTGTTGCCAGCCGGGCACCGACCTTAGAACCTGTGACGTCTGTGGTGGGCTCGGGCAAATCTCCCGTCAGGTTCGTAGCCTGCTTGGAAATGTCATGACCTCTCAACCCTGTAATGCCTGTCGTGGCTTCGGTCGTGTGGTTGAAAACCCTTGCGTCAGCTGCCGCGGTCAGGGTCGAGTTCGTGCCACGCGCAGCCTAGACCTGAACATCCCGGGCGGGGTTGAAGACGGCCTTAGGTTGCAGCTGTCCGGTCAGGGTGAAGTTGGTTTCGCCGGCGGTCCAAACGGTGACATCTATCTCGATATCAAGGTTCGAGAGGATGAGGTTTTCAGCCGAAGCGGAGACGACCTCACCTGCGTGCTGACCGTACCAATGCACGAAGCTGCTCTAGGTTGTCAGGTTCAAATCGACACCTTCGACGGCAAGGTTGATCTTGAGGTTGCGCCTGGCACTCAGTCGGGAGACCTGATCACCATCAAGGGTAAGGGTTCGCAAAAGCTACGCCACCAGGGCCGAGGCGACCTTGTGGTTCAACTCGAGGTTGTGACTCCGCAGAAGCTCGATAGCAAGCAAAAGGAACTTCTCAGACAGCTTGCCAAACTTCGCAAGAACGACGAATCAGCCTTGAAGAAACACTCACACGGTTTCTTCGGTAAGCGTCGCTAATGGTCTTACCGCTTTTCTTTGCAAATGACCTTCAGGGGCTTTTGCCCGGGCAAAACTATCTGCTCACCGGAACCGAAGGTAAGCACGCGGCAGTTGTTCGCCGAATGCAAATCGATGAAGGAATTCAAGTGACCGATGGTCAAGGTTTGCGTGTCATTGGGTCGGTAGCCGAGGTTCTTTCGGCAGAGATTTCCATGCGAGTTACTGAAGTAATTCAGGAAGAAAAGCCAAACCTTCAAATCACGCTGATTCAGGCACTGGCCAAAGGTGACCGAGACGAACTGGCGGTGCAGGCAGCCACCGAGCTCGGTGCTGTTGGCGTAATACCGTGGCAGGCCAACCGATCTATTTCTCGATGGGAAGGAGCCAAAGCGGAAAAGGGGAGAGCTAGGTGGCAGACCATTGCCGCAGAGGCCGCCAAGCAATCGCTCAGGGTCTGGGAGCCGCAGGTTTCGGTACTCCTCACGTCGAAACAGCTCGCAGCCAAATTGGACGATTTCGACCTCGTCTTTGTTTTGGATCCAACTGCAAAAACTGGTTTAACCGAAATCGGAAAGCCAGCCGGTTCAATTGCCATCGTCGTTGGTCCAGAGGGTGGAATTGAAACCAGCGAACTGGAACTGCTCGAGCGAAGCGGTGCGAAGCGGGTTCACCTCGGCCAGGGCATCCTTAGAACCTCCACGGCGGGTCTTGCAGCAATCTCCTACCTAATCGGGGTCGCCGGTCTTTGGGATAGTGCGGAATAGACTTGGACTTATGAACGACTGCCCATTTTGCAAGATTGTTGCGGGAGAAATCCCGTCGAAGCGCGTTGCCGAATCCGATCACGCCATCGCGTTTCACGACATCAATCCAGCGCAGCCGATCCACGTTTTGATCGTTCCAAAGACCCACTTCACAGATGTTGCCGATCTTGCTGCATCTAGCGACGAGGTGCTACTGGACGTTATGAAACTTGGAACTAAGGTGGCAGCCGAGCTCAGCGAAGGTTCGTTCAGATTCCAATTCAACACCGGCGCCGAGGCTGGCCAAACGGTCTTCCATGCGCACGGGCATATCACTAGCCGAACTCCAAAGGCCTAGATGTCGTCACAGCCGTCTCCAGAATTCGAATTGGTCATAGAGAACACAAGTGTTGCTGAGATTTTCGGGCCAAACGATGTTCTTCTAAAAGAACTCGAGACCCAGTTCCCCGGTCTAGAGGCTCGCGCGCGAGGTGCACAAATCACCCTCAGGGGTAGCGAAGCTGATTGCGAATCTGCGAAGAGGATCATCGACCAGCTGACCGGACTTGCTGAAACCGGTTTTCGTTTGGGATCGGAAGACATCAAGCGTTCCACCTCGATGATTGCTTCAAACCAGGCAGCGCGTCCGGCCGATGTTCTTAGCCAAAGCATTTTGAGCTCAAAGGGTAAGAGCATTCGCCCAAAGACTCTGGGTCAGAAGGCTTACGTAGACGCGATCGACAAAAACACCATCGTTTTTGGAATCGGCCCAGCCGGTACTGGAAAGACCTACCTTGCAATGGCCAAAGCGGTTCAGGCGCTTCAGCGCAAAGAAGTAAGTCGCATAATTCTCACGAGACCTGCGGTTGAGGCGGGAGAGCGGCTAGGTTTCCTCCCAGGAACTCTCAACGACAAAATTGATCCGTACCTTAGGCCGCTTTTCGATGCTCTTCACGAAATGCTCGACCCGGACACAATTCCAAAGCTGATGACCACCGGAACTATCGAGGTAGCTCCGTTGGCGTACATGCGCGGACGCACTCTCAACGATGCCTTTGTGATCCTGGACGAAGCGCAAAACACCACTCCGGAACAAATGAAGATGTTCCTCACCCGCCTTGGTTTCAACTCCAAGATGGTGGTCACCGGCGATTCGAGTCAGGTTGATCTTCCTGGAGGCGTCTCCGGGCTTAAAACCGCACGTGAGGCGCTCAAGGGCGTTGACGACATGCATTTTGCTGAGCTAACGTCGGCCGACGTGGTTCGGCACGCTCTCGTGGCCCGCATAGTTGATGCCTACGGAAAGTTTGAAGCCAAAATTGCCGCCAAGGGAGCCAAGAAATGACCATTGAAATCAATAACGAGTCAGCCATTGCGGTGGACGAATCTCGAGTTCTGGCGTTGGCAAGTTTCGCTCTAGATTCGCTTCGTATCCACCCGGATGCCGAGCTTGCCATCCAGTTCGTTGACGAAGAGGCAATGACCGAGTTGCACATTCAGTGGATGGACGAGCAAGGACCTACCGATGTTCTCTCATTCCCGATGGATGAACTTCGTCCTGGAAACGAGCTCGAACTGAGTGCTCCCGGTTTACTCGGAGACATTGTGGTTTGCCCTCAGGTGGCAGAAAAGCAGGCCGTCACGGCCGGTCATGAAGCTATCAATGAGATTCTTTTGCTAACCACCCACGGCATTCTCCACTTGCTCGGCTATGACCACGCTGAGCCAGAAGAAGAGAAAGAAATGTTCGGGCTCCAGCGCGAAATCTTGGCTGCTTTCTACGAATCGGAGAAAAGCTAGTTGCTTACCGTTGCGTTGTGGGTTTCGCTTGTAATCGCAGTTTTGGTGATCTTGCTTTCGGTCACCGCCGCCGCGATGAAGCGAGAACTGAACGAGTTTTCGAGGCACGAGTCGCTCGGATTCCTAAGGCTCGCACTCGTTGGTGCCTTCGGTGTTGTGATCACGCAGGGTCTTACCGCGTTGAATCTTCGTTGGTATTGGCTGACCACGCTCGTGCTTTCAATCACGGCAATCCTGTTGCTGGGCTCGCAATTGCTGGCCAAGTTCTTCGGTCACCGCAAATTTGGCTCGGCTCTTGCTCGCGTTGCTAAACCGTTGGTCAAATCGCTCGACCTCATTTTCACTCCAATCGCTTCCAAACCGATCGAGGAACTTGAGGAATTTGAGCAGGAGTTCATCGAATCTGTTGAAGACTTCGGCGAGACCGTGGTTCGAGAAATCATGGTTCCAAGAATCGATATGGTTACCATCGCTGCCGATTCAACTTTGAGTCAGGCGCTCAAGAAATTCACCGAGTCGGGTTTTTCGAGGCTTCCGGTTCGCGGTAAAAACATCGACGACCTGATCGGCGTTTTGTATTTGAAAGATGTGGCAAGATTTTTCAGCGAGAAGTCAGGCAGGTTAGACGAAGAGCTGGCGGCAAACCTAGTTCGCAAGCCATTGTTCGTGCCAGACTCCAAGCCGGTAGACGACCTTCTGAAAGAGATGCAGCTGAATGCGACTCACGTGGCCATCGTGGTTGACGAGTATGGCGGAGTTGCCGGTCTCGTAACGATGGAAGACGTCATCGAAGAGCTCGTGGGTGAAATCAACGACGAATACGACCGCGAGCGCCCGGACATCGAAATAATCTCCGACGAGGTGATGAGAGTTTCGGCGAAGTCATCTCTCTTCGAACTCGGCGAACATATCGGGCTCGAACTTGATGATGACGACATCGATAGCGTTGGTGGTCTGGTAACCAAGCTGCTGGGACGTTTGCCGCGTGGAGGAGACCAGGTTCACTTCTCTGGTCTTACCTTCACCACCGAGAGGTTTGAAGGCAGAGATAAACGCCTGGTCACAGTAATCGTCAAAGTTGATCCAGAAGTACTAGCCCTGAAGGAAGAAGAATGAACGAATTTAGATCGGGATTTGTTTCCTTTGTGGGCAGGCCTAACGTTGGGAAGTCGACGCTCACCAATGCGTTAGTTGGTGAAAAGGTTGCGATTACCTCGGCTAAGCCACAAACCACTCGCCGTGCCATTCGAGGAATTGCCAACCGTGAATCCGGTCAATTGATTTTGGTCGACACCCCTGGATTACACCGGCCTCGAACCCTACTGGGTGAGCGACTCAATGATTTAGTCGAAACCACTCTCGGAGACGTTGACGTAATCGGTTTCTGTGTTCCGGCTAATGAGAAGATCGGCCCCGGCGACACCTTCATCAATGAACAACTCGGGAAGTACCGCAGGGCCAAGCTAGTGGCCATTGTCACCAAATGCGAGACTGTTTCCCGGGACCGCTTAGCCGAGCAACTTATTGCTGTTTCAAATCTGCGTGACTGGGAAGCGGTTATTCCGGTATCGGCCGTTTCTGGAGAGCAGGTAGGGGAACTGGCCGATTTGCTAATCAAGTTGCTTCCAGAATCGGAGGCCCTATACCCGGCCGACATGGCTACCGACGAGTCACTGGAACAGCGCATCTGTGAGTTGATCCGTGAGGCTGCGCTTGAAGGCGTCCACGACGAGTTGCCACACTCGATTGCGGTTACAATCGATGAAATGGGAGAGCGCGAGGACGGTTCGCTGTTTGACGTCCATGCGAATGTCTGGGTCGAACGAGACTCGCAAAAGGGAATCATCATCGGTAAGGGCGGTTCACGTCTCAAGGATGTTGGTTCCAAAGCTCGTAAAGAGATTGAGAAATTGCTCGGCCGAAAGGTTTTTTTGAGTCTGCGTGTGAAGGTTTCCGCCGACTGGCAGCGCGACCCTAAGGCGCTCGGGCGTCTGGGTTTCTAGGGCACTAGGTGCTAACCTGAACTCATGTTTGCTCTACTCCTGCTTAGCAGCCGCGACGAGGCTTAACCTAGCCATCCTTAGTCGCGGAGTTTCGCTTACGAGCTAGATAAATCTTTAGGCAAACAAACGAGAGAGCAACAATTGCGTAATCAACAAAAACCTTCTGGAATGCCGGTTCACAAGTACCAGCCGTTCCACGAGCAAATCAACGTAAATCTTCCAGACCGCATCTGGCCTTCGAAGCGAATCGAGAAGGCGCCCATTTGGTGCGCGGTGGACCTCCGCGATGGAAACCAAGCACTGATCGACCCGATGAGCCCGGAACGCAAGCTCAAGATGTTCCAGCTGCTGGTGAAGATGGGCTACAAGGAAATTGAGGTCGGTTTTCCAAGCGCCAGTCAGACTGATTTTGATTTCGTTCGCCTTCTCATCGAGGGTGGTCACATTCCTGATGATGTAGTCATCCAGGTTCTAACTCAGGCTCGCGATCACCTGATTGAACGCACCTTCGAATCTTTGAAGGGTTCCAAGCAGGCGGTAGTTCACTTCTATAACTCAACGTCGGTTCTTCAGCGTCGCGTAGTTTTCAACCAGGACAAAGACGGCATCAAGGAAATCGCACTTCACGCCGCTCGCAAGTGCAAGGAACTTGAGTCGACAATTCCGGAAACCACCGTCTACTACGAGTACTCACCAGAGAGCTACACCGGCACCGAACTCGAGTACGCCGTTGAGGTTTGTAATGCAGTGGTTGAGATCATTGACCCGACTCCAAGCCACAAGATGATTTTGAACCTTCCAGCGACCGTAGAAATGGCAACCCCAAACGTCTACGCCGACTCGATTGAGTGGATGAGTCGAAACATTGACCGTCGCGACAGCGTTTTGATTTCCCTTCACCCTCACAACGACCGTGGAACCGCCGTTGCTGCAGCCGAACTTGGCTACCTTGCCGGAGCAGACCGAATCGAGGGTTGCCTGTTTGGTAATGGCGAGCGCACTGGAAACGTTGACCTGGTGACTCTTGGGATGAACCTGTTCTCGCAGGGAATTGATCC
>JBDKLA010000011.1:0-3906 GCA_039795835.1 Actinomycetota bacterium
ACTGGAATTGGTCCTGAGCTAAACCTTTTGGCGGCAACTCCACAGCACGCTCAGCAGGTAATTCTTGACTTCCCGGTTCTAACTAACGACGAACTCGCGAAAATCAAGCACATTGATGAGCTTCCTGAACTTGGATGGGCGTTCACCGTCAAGGGTCTATACCGCGTCGAAAACGGCGAGGACGGCCTTGCCACCCGTATTCGCGAAATCTTCGATGAAGTGGATGCGGCTATTGAAAGCGGTGCTAAGTACCTAATCTTGAGCGACCGCGACAGCAACCATGACCTCGCTCCAATTCCATCGCTGTTGCTCACTAGTGCGGTCCACCACCACCTGATTCGTAGCGGTAACCGTCCGAGGGTTGGTTTGGTGGTTGAAGCTGGAGATGTTCGCGAGGTTCACCATGTAGCGGCGTTGATTGGTTACGGCGCTGCCGCGGTCAACCCATACCTCGCAATGGAAACCGTCGAACAGATGGTTAAGAGCGGCTATATCGCTGGCCTGACCGTCGATAAAGCTATCTACAACCTACTTAAGGCGCTCGGCAAGGGCGTTCTAAAGATTATGTCCAAGATGGGCATTTCAACCGTGTCGAGTTACGCTGGCGCACAGTGTTTCGAGGCGATTGGTCTTTCCCAGGAGTTCGTAGACACATACTTCACCGGGACTACCAGCCAACTCGGCGGTATTGGTCTCGAGGTTATTCACACCGAGATCGCGGCCCGCCACCGCAGCGCCTACCCGCTTGAAAAGGCCGCAAATGCGCACGAAGAACTTGCCACCGGTGGTGAATTCCAATGGCGTCGCGATGGTGCACCTCACCTGTTCTCACCTGAGGTTGTTTTCAAGCTTCAGCACGCTACCCGTGAAAAGCGCTATGACATTTTCCGCGAGTACACCAACCTCGTGGATGACCAGGCTGAGCAATTGATGACCCTTCGCGGTTTGTTCATGCTTCGCGAAGGAGTTCGCCCAGCAATTTCGATCGATGAGGTCGAGCCGATCAGTGAAATTGTGAGGCGATTCTCAACCGGTGCAATGAGTTACGGCTCAATTTCGCAGGAGGCACACGAGACTCTTGCAATTGCAATGAACCAGCTCGGTGCTAAATCGAACACTGGCGAAGGTGGGGAAGACCTAGAACGCCTTCTTGACCCAAGGCGTCGTTCTGCCATCAAGCAGGTTGCATCTGGTCGCTTCGGTGTAACTTCGATGTACCTCACTCACGCTCAAGACATCCAGATCAAGATGGCACAAGGTGCTAAGCCTGGTGAAGGTGGTCAGCTACCACCAAACAAGGTGTACCCATGGGTTGCTCGCACTCGCCACGCAACCGCTGGTGTCGGGCTAATTTCGCCACCACCTCACCACGACATTTACTCGATCGAGGACCTCAAGCAGTTGATCTTCGACCTGAAGCGCGCCAACCGTGAGGCTCGTGTTCACGTCAAGTTGGTCAGCCAAGTTGGTATTGGAACCGTGGCGGCCGGAGTTGCCAAAGCTAAGGCCGATGTGATTCTGGTTTCAGGTCACGATGGTGGTACCGGAGCCAGCCCACTGAACTCGCTCAAGCACGCTGGAACACCTTGGGAACTTGGTCTCGCCGAGGCCCAGCAGACTCTGATTGCAAACGGCCTTCGCGGTCGCGTATCGGTACAGGTGGACGGTCAAATGAAGACCGGTCGCGATGTTGTGATTGCAGCTCTTCTGGGAGCGGAAGAATTCGGTTTTGCAACCGCCCCACTGGTTGTTGAGGGCTGTATCTTGATGCGTGTTTGCCACTTGGACACCTGTCCTGTTGGTGTTGCGACTCAAAACCCTGAACTTCGCGCACGATTCACCGGTAAGCCAGAGTTCGTTGTTAACTTCTTCGAGTTCCTAGCCCAGGAAGTTCGCGAGTACCTTGCGGCGCTAGGTTTCCGTTCCATTGCCGAGGCAGTGGGCCACAGCGAACTACTGGACGTAAACCGTGCTATTTCGCACTGGAAGGCCGACGGCTTAGACCTTAGCCCGATTCTGGCCGCACCTTCGGCAGGACCAAACGCAGAACTACGCAATGTCTCCAAGCAGGATCACGAAATCGAAACTCACTTTGACCACAAACTCATCGCTGGCGCTTTGAAGACTCTCGAGGATGGTTCGCCATCATCTATCACCCTGGACATCACTAACGTTGATCAGGCCGTTGGAACCATGCTCGGTAACGAACTAACCAAGCGTTTCGGCGCCGATGGTCTTGCAGCAAACACCATTGACGTTGCCCTGAAGGGTTCTGCTGGGCAGTCGTTTGGAGCATTCCTTCCTAAGGGTGTCAAGCTAACTCTTGAGGGTGATTCAAACGATTACGTTGGCAAGGGTCTATCGGGTGGAACCATCGCGATTAGACCTTCGCTTTCGGCTATTTTCCCTGCAGAGCACAATATCATCGCCGGAAACGTAATTGGCTACGGTGCCACAAGCGGAGAACTCTACCTGCGAGGAATGGTTGGTGAGCGGTTCCTAGTTAGAAACTCGGGCGCAACTGCAGTCGTCGAAGGTGTTGGAGATCACGCTCTCGAATACATGACCGGTGGTGTCGCGGTAATTCTAGGCAAGACCGGTCGTAACTTTGGTGCCGGTATGTCTGGTGGTGTGGCATTCGTTCACAAACTTCGAGCCGACCACGTGAATCACGAGGCGCTAGCGGCAGGGGAGTTGAAGTTGGAAAAACTTTCGGCTAACGATCAGTCTCGTCTACGCTTCCTTCTGGAAGCACACGTCGCCAACACCGATTCGCAGCTTGCAAAATCGATGCTCGCTGATTTCGAAAACGTCTCGGACGAATTCACCGTGGTAATTCCACGTGACTACGCAAACGTACTCGAAGTCAGGAAAGTTGCGGTCGAGGCGGGCGAAGACCCTGATTCACCGGCCGTGTGGTCAAGAATTCTGGAGGTAACCAATGGCTGATCCAAGAGGGTTCCTAAAGATTACGCAGCGCCAAATTGCTAAGCGTCGACCAGTCGATGTCCGCATCCGCGACTGGAAAGAGGTTTACGAGCCGCGCGACCCTGCCGTCGTTACAAACCAGGCATCCCGATGCATGGATTGCGGAGTGCCATTCTGCCACCAGGGGTGCCCGCTTGGCAACCTAATTCCCGAGTGGAATGATTTGGTCTGGCGCGAAGACCATAAGGGTGCGATCGAGCGCCTTCACAAAACCAACAACTTTCCAGAGTTCACCGGTCGTCTGTGCCCTGCTCCTTGTGAGAGTGCTTGTGTTTTGGGGATCAACCAGCCAGCGGTGACCATCAAGGAAATCGAAGTTGCGATTATCGACCAAGCTTTCGATGAAGGGCTGGTGTTGCCGCACGCACCCGAGCGTCTCACCGGAAAGACAGTTGCAGTAGTCGGTTCGGGCCCTGCCGGACTCGCTGCAGCTCAACAACTTACTCGTGCCGGTCACACCGTCGCGGTATTTGAACGTGATGACAAAATCGGCGGACTTCTGCGCTATGGCATTCCAGATTTCAAGATGGAAAAACACCACATCGATCGCCGTATCGAGCAGATGGCTGCCGAGGGAACACGATTCCGAACCAACCAAAACATTGGCGTAGACATCACCTGGGAAGAACTTCGTAGCCGTTACGACGCAGTTCTAATCGCAACTGGTTCGACCACTCCTCGTGACCTCTCAGTACCAGGTCGTGAACTAGAGGGCGTTCACTTCGCAATGGACTACCTCGTGCAGGCGAACCGTGCAGTAGCAGGTGAGACGGTTGCTGAGCAAATCTCCGCAGAGGGAAAGCATGTCATCATCCTCGGTGGTGGCGACACCGGAGCCGACTGTCTCGGTACCGCAACTCGCCAGGGCGCGCTTTCGGTCACCACGTTAGCTATCGGCAAGCAACCAGCTTCGGAGCG